>NZ_JBTNSY010000010.1:0-239976 GCF_054515735.1 Mycobacterium sp. ML4 | reverse complement strand
GCGCTGCGGGTCGCACTCGCTTGTGGGGGATGGGTCGCCACCCTCAGACCATTGCGGTGGGCGAGATCTTCAACCCAATTGCCAAGGCGCCGGCCAGTTCTCGGCTGGTGTCGTAATCGAAGATCACGTGTCCGCTGATCACGTCGACGTCGCGCTTGGCTCGTTGCAGCGGGCTGCTCAGGAAATGCGCACTGGCGCCGGACGCTGCGAGCAGGTCGGCGATGACGCCGCGCGATTCCGTGACGATGTGCGCGGCGGCAAGGCGGGCATCGGCGCGGACCCCGCGGGGCACGTGGTTGCCGCTGGCAAGGATGTCGGCGATGCGCCCGACGGTCTCGTGCAGCAACCCGTGCAGGGCGCGCAACCGGACCCGGGCCTGTCCCAGGCGGGCCTGAGCGGCCGGCTTGTCCTTCTGGCTGGTGCCCTCGTAGGCGATGATGCGCTCGCCCAGGCGCTGCGTGTAGATCTCCGCGACGCGTTCGGCGGCGCCCAGGGCCGGCATGGCAGCGGTGAGCGCGAGTGCGGGCACCAGGGGCCAGCGGTAGACGTCCGCGTCGTGCAAGACCGCGCCGGGGGTGGTGCCGGCGTAGATGTCGGTGATCTTGATCAGGCGGTGCTCGGGGACGAAGACGTTCTCGGCGACGATGTCGTTGGAGCCGGTGGCGCACATACCGTCGGTGTGCCAGACGTCGATGATGCTGACGTCCTCGGCGGGGACCAATGCCAGCGCGGGGAAGATCGCGTCGTCGGGGCCGCACAGGGCGCCGACGACGGTCCAGTTGCCGTCCATTACGCCGGTCGCCCAGGACCACCGTCCGCGCAGGGTGAACCCGCCCGTGGTCGGTATGCCGCGGCCGGTCGGTGCCAACGGGGCGGACGCGAGGAACGGTTGGGTCGCGAAGCCTTCGGCCTGGGCCTGCTCGTCGAACAGCGCCAGCATCCAGGTGTGCATGGTGTAGAACGCCGCCGTCCAGGCGGTTGAGGCGCAGCCGTGTGCCATGCGGCGCACCGGATCGAAGATGGCTGGGAATTGGGCCTGCTGGCCGCCGTACCCGGCCGGTTTGAACAGCTCGGTGAAGCCGGACTCTTGCAATTCCCGGACGCTGGCTTGCGGGAGCCGGCGCAACTGTTCGGCCTCCTGGGCGCGCTGCTGTAGCCGGTCGACGAAGTCATCGGTGATGGCCGTCATGTGCCCACCATACCTTTTGGTATGGTCAGGGCCGAAGGAGGAAGTCCAGGAACTTCTCGCGCTGCTGCTTTCGGGGCGTCGCACCCGACAGATGCAGCAAGCCGATGCCCGCTGCGAAGGTGGTGTTGGCGCGGACATCGGCTTCGTCGGCGTCAAAACCGTAGTCGACAAAGGCGTTTCGCACTTGCTTGAGTAGCCGGCGGTCGGCGGCGTGAACTTTTGCGGCGATGTCCTCGTCAGAGCGAGCCCACTCGCGCATGGCACGTTCCAGCGTCCAGTGTCGCGGCCTGATCAGCGAGGCCATCATCTGAGACAATCGTTCGCGGGGTTCGGCGGTTTCGAGCCGCTCCATTTCACGATGTTCGTCGTCTTTGAGCCGGGTCCAGGATTGGATCAGCGCCTGGCGGTAGGCGGCCATGTCGGTGAAATGCCAGTAAAAGCTGCCTTTGGTGACATTCAAGCGGCGGCAGAGTCGGTCGAGTTTGAGTGCGTGGAGTCCTTCGTCGGCCACGATCGCGTAGCCGGCCTGCAGCCAATCGTCCACCTTCAGACGGCTACCGGACGCCATGGACCGCAGCCTACGTGTGTAAGGATCGAGAGATGACTTCGCCGCGTGGCGGGTCGCGTCTGGGGACCCGGTTCGGACCGTACGAGCTGCGATCGCTGCTGGGTACGGGTGGTATGGGTGAGGTGTACCGGGCCTATGACACGGCGCGTGGCCGGATGGTCGCGCTGAAGCTGTTGCGCCCCGATCTGGCCGCGGATCCGAAGTTCCAGGAGCGTTTTCGCCGGGAGTCGCAGATCGCGGCGCGATTGCAGGAACCGCACGTCATCCCGGTGCACGATTTCGGTGCGATCGGTGGGGTGTTGTTCATCGACATGCGCCTGGTCGAGGGCGGCAGCCTTCGGGATTTGCTGCAGGCCCACGGTCCACTGCAGCCGCCGAGGGCGGTGGCCGTTATCACTCAGGTGGCCTCGGCATTGGATGCCGCCCACGCCGACGGGTTGGTGCATCGCGACGTCAAGCCGGAGAACGTGCTGCTCACTGGTGATGGGTTCGCGTACCTCGTCGACTTCGGCATTGCCCGCGGCGGCGGAGACCCCAGTTTGACTGCTGCGGGGTTGCCGATCGGTTCGGCGTTGTACATGGCACCGGAGCGGTTCAATGGTGACCGGGTAGGCCCGGCCACCGATGTCTACTCGCTGACCTGCGTGCTCTATGAATGTCTCACCGGCAAGCCACCGTTCGAGTTTTCCGAGACTCCGGCGGTGATGAGCGCGCACCTCTTCTCGGCGCCGCCCCGGCCGAGCATCATGCGCCGGGGGGTGAGCCGGGGGTTTGACGGTGTGATAGCGAAGGGGATGGCGAAACAGCCTGCGGCGCGGTTCTTTTCGCCTAGCGAATTGGCTCGTGCTGCTGGCGCGGTGATCGGCTCGCCGTCGGGTACTCGTTCCTTCACAACGAACTACCCCAACCCCGAGGACACTGGTTACAGTCCTTATCCGCCGCCGGCTCCGCTGCCCGCGGCGCCGAATCGCAGTCGGCTGCCGGTTCTGGTCGGTGGTTTCGCGGTGCTGATGTTGGTGGTCGCGGCGGTGCTCGCGGCGGTTTTGGCGTTCGGCAGCAGATCGGGTCCTTCGGCGCCGTCGGCGTTGCCCGGCACGTCGACGACGCCGTCGCTGTCGCGTCCGGTGGACGGCGCCGATGCACTGGGATTTGTGGGGCATACGGCCCGATGCGACCCGGGTAGTCCGCCGGCGGCAGTGCTGCGCACGGCGAAGTCTCTGGTGGTGGTGTGCAAGGCGGGGCCGCAGAGTTTCTACTATCGCGGCGAACGTATCAGCGATGGGGCACACATCGAATTGCCCAATGCCGTACCGACTTCCGGCGGATTCGATGTGACCAACCCGGCCAACGGCGTGCGCTACCAGATACGTCCGCAGATGCTCACCATCCTCAGTGGCCGGCACGTCGATTCGGCGGAGCCGGCGCTGCAGTATGCGGCCGCTGGGTAGATCCTCGGGTCTTCGGAGCACAGGGGCCACAGGAGTCCCTGGAATCGGTTGAGGGATTGATCGCCCGCAGCGTTGTTCTTCTCATCACTTGCGTCACAGGAGTCCCTAGAACGGGCGAGGGGCTGATTGCCCGCCTCAGAGCGACAATCTGCCCTGAACCCTGACGTTGTCGCGACTGCGCACGCGTGCGGCGGCCTCTTACCGGACACTGCCGCGCGGGAGCAGTCACGATAGTCGCGCAGTTGTCGCTATGAGACGGGCAAACGCAACGTCGTCCGCGCCAGCGACGCAAGTGACTGATGTGAGCAACCGCCGGCCCGGACGGCTCACTCCCCGAAGACAACCCCGGGATTGAGAATGCCCGCCGGGTCAAAGCTTTCCTTGATGCGTCGCAACAACGCCACCTTGGCCGGGTCTTCGAGCTTCAGATAGTAGGGCGTCTTGGCTCGGCCCAACCCATGCTCGCCCGAGATCGAACCGCCCAATTCCATTGCCAGAGCGAAGATGTCAGTCATCAACTGCTTGCGTGCCACCGGATCCTTCAGCAGGATGGCCAAATGCACATTGCCGTCGCCGGCGTGTCCGCAGCCTGCGAGGCCACCACCGGCAGCGGCAGCCAAACTCCTTGCCGTACTGAGGAACTTCGGCATCGCCGCGCGCGGCACCACGGTGTCGATGATGTCGTCGGCCCCGATCGCCTTGGCCGTCCAGAACGCCTTCTCGCGCGCCTCGATCAACTTGCGCGCCGACCCGCCCTCGAGCACGTAAGCGTCGACCGCCCCCAGCTCGGCGAGCAACTCGGCCGTCCGCTCGACGTCCTCGTCCAACCGGTCTGTCGTCCGATTCTCCAGCCCCACAACAAGATACGCCGCACAACTGTCGCGCACCCGATCCGGAATGCCGAGCTCCAAGTTCTGGGTGTGGATGATCGCCGCCATCGTCATGTTGTCGATGTATTCGAGGATGTAGGGGGCCAGCCCGGCTTCCAGCACGATCGGCACGGCCGCCATCACCTGGTCGAAGTCCGCGAACAGTGCCACCACGGTGGCACTGTGCTCGAGCCGCGGATGCAGCTTGACGATCACCTCGGTGACCAGCGCCAGGGTGCCTTCGGAACCGACGATCAGCTGCGTCAGGTCATACCCGGTGGAGATCTTGGCGATTTTGCCGCCGGTGCGGATGATCTCGCCCGTCGGCAACACCGCCTGCAAACCCAGCACGTTGTGCCGAGCCACCCCGTACTTGACCGCGCGCATCCCGCCCGCGTTGGTGCCGACGTTGCCGCCGACGCTGGCAGACAGCTCGCCGGGATAGACCATGTAGCGCAGCCCATACTCGTCGGTGGCGGCGTCGAGTTCGTTGAGCGTGATCCCGGGCTGAACGACGGCGACCTGGTTGGTGGTGTCGACCTCGAGCACCTTGTTCATCCGCTCGAACGAGATCAGCAGCCCGCCGGCGACAGGACGAGCCGCACCCGACAGACCCGACCCGGAGCCCCGGGCCGTCACCGGCACCCCAAGCGATGAGGCCGCCTTGAGCAGTTTCGCGACCTCCTGCGCGGCGGCCGGCTTGGCAACGTATGCCGGCATCACCGGAGACTGCGTCAGCTCCTCGTCGTGGGAATAATCCTCGGAGATGGCGTCGCCGGAAATGAGGTGCTCATCGCCGACGATCTCCGCGAACCGCGCTGACATGTCGCTCATCGAATTCAATCTATCCTTCGTTCGGCCCGCAAAGGAGAGGACTTCTGACTCTCACGGCCCGTAGTCGTCGCGGCGGATAGTAACGCCATGGAGCACCTCACCGCCCTCGATGCTGCTTTTCTGGAAGTGGAAGACTCCGATCCGCATGTGAGCCTGGCGATCGGCGGTGTGTCGATCGTGGAAGGTCCGCCGCCGGCACATGAGGAGTTCGTCGAAGCTTTTGCCGAACGAGTCCGGTCCATCCCGCGCTGCACCCAGGTCTTGAAAACCCATCCACTCGACATCGGCCCGCCGGAGTGGGTGGATGATCCGCACTTCGACGTCTCGCGGCACCTGCACCGGCTCGCTGTACCGCATCCGGGCGGCGACGCCGAACTCTTCGAAATCGTCGCAGACGTGATGGAGCGCCGCCTGGATCGCGAGCGCCCGCTGTGGGACTGCTTCATCATCGAGGGCCTCAGCGATGACCGGTGGGCGGTGCTGACCAAGCTGCATCATTGCATCGCCGACGGCATCGCGACGACGCAGATGATGGCGAAGTTCAGCGACGAAGGCGGCGGCGAGTCGTTCGCCACCGAGATCCATGCCGCCAAGGAACCGGAGCACCGGTGGTGGGATGTGAAAGTGAGCTTGAATCCGCTGAGCTGGGCGAGTGCCCTGGCGCGCGGCGCCGTGGACGCGGCCTCGGCTGTCGAGCACGCCGCGTTGGGTGCGGCCGAGCTGACAGCGAGCATGCTCACCTCGGCGCCGGACACGTCGTTGAGTGGCTCGGTCACCACGCGGCGGCGCTACCGGGCGGCCCGGGTCCGGCTGGCCGACCTGCATGAGGTCGGTGACGCGTTCGACGTGACGATCAACGACGTAGCGCTGGCTGCGATCACCGCCAGCTACCGGCAGATCCTGCTCGACCGCGGGGAGACGCCCGGACGCGCCTCGCTGCGCACCCTGGTGCCGGTGTCGATGCGCGGGGTGAATCACTTCAACATGACCGACAACCAGGTGTCGGCGATGCTGCCGCTGCTGCCGGTCGACGAGGCCGATCCGGTGACGCAGCTGGAGCTGGTGCACAAGCGGCTGTTGCATGCCAAGAGCAGCGGTCAGAGCGAGGGCGGCAGCGCGATGCTCTCGGCGACCAAAGCGGTGCCATTCATGTTCTCCGCGTGGCTAGTTCGGCTGCTGAGCCACCTGCCGCAAAAGGCGGTGGTCGCGTTGGCGACCAATGTTCCGGGTCCGCGCGCCGAGCAACGCCTGTTGGGCCGGCGGGTGCTGGAGATCCTGCCGATCCCGCCGATCGCGCTGCAGCTGCGCACCGGCATCGCGATGGTCAGCTACGCCGACCATTTCGTCTTCGGCATCACCGGGGATTACGACGCCGCACCCGACCTCGACGCGCTCGCCTCGGGGATCGAAGCCGGGGTGGCGCGGCTGCTCGAGATCAGTCGCAGGCTGCGGGTCAAGCGCGGTCACAAGCCGCGCGCTGCGGGGTGAACGTGACCGGCAGCCTGGCCAGGCCGGTCATGCTGGGGTTACCCAGGTAGAAGTCGACGCCGTCTTCGTCGACCACGTAGTCGGGGATGCGGTCGAGGACGGCCTTGACCATCACCTCGGCCATCAGCCGGGCCAGATGCGAACCGATGCAGCGGTGCGGGCCGAGGCCGAACGCCAAGTGACGGTTAGGATTTCGGTCAAGCACTATTTCGTCGGGCCGGTCGAACTCGTTCTCGTCGTGGTTGGCGCCCAGCCAGCTGATGATGAGTTTGTCGTTGGCTCGCAGGTGCTGGCCGTTGACGGTGACGTCTTTGGTGACGGTGCGGCTCAGTTGCTGGTTGACCGAGAAGTAACGCAGGAATTCGTCGGTGGCGGTGCGGTAGAGCTCGGGGTGGTCGATGAGCTGCCGTCGCAGCTGCGGGTGGGTGCCCAGGTGCAGCAGGGTCAGCGCCGTTTGTGAGGTGGTGGTGTCGACCCCGCCGCCGATCAGGTTCCACAGGATGGTGAGCAGTTGTTCGTCGGTCAGTCTTTCATTGTCGAACTCGAACTGGATCAGGAAGCTGGTCAGGTCTTCTTTGGGATTGGCGCGTCGGGCGCGCGCGAACTCCAGTACGCCCTGCATCATGTCCGGGACGGCGGCGATGGCGGTCAGGTACTCGGGGCTGTCCTGGGGGACGGCCATGACGGAGTGAAAAAGGTTGGCGTAGAGGTCCCAGTTGTCGTAGGGCAGACCCATCAGCTTCATGGTGAGGATGGCCGGGACGGGGCTGGCGTAGTCGAGCACCAGGTCCATGTGTCCCGCGTGAGCGTGCTTGTCGAGGAACTCGTGGGCCTTGTCCTCCATGAACGGCCTGAGCTTTTCGACGGCGCCGGGTGAGAAGAACGGGGCCAGCGCGTGGCGCAGGGCCTGGTGGTAGGGGCCGTCGATTTCGCCGATGCCCAGGGCGGGTTGCCCTTCGGGGCGGGGGATGCCCATCTCGCCCTGGTAGTCGATGCCGTCGGCGGCGTCGGGTTCGTACTTGTGCGCGAAAGTATCGCCGTCCCGGGCGGTTTGGCGCACCGCGTCGTAGCTGCTGAGGAACCAGAAGCCGCCGTAGTTGGTGTTCCAGGCGACCGGGCATCGTTGGCGGAGCTCGGCGTTGATCGCGAGTTCGTTGAGGTTGAACTCGTCGGAGTGGTGGTCGAAGTCGACGATGATCTCTGGGCTGACATTCGGCCGGGCTGTCACTGGTATCCCTCTCCGAGTGCGCGGCGCTTTTTACGCTATCTTTGCATTATTACGCACGAGGAGGTGTGGAGCCATCGAGGACTGGGCTGCTGGGGCCACCATCGGCGGGCAACTGATCCCGGATCTGCCCGATCTGGCCCGTATGCGCCGGCAGCGCCTTGCGAAGTTGCAGTCCGCTCTGGTGGCCGGTGGGTTGGACGGTCTGGTGCTGCTGGGGTCCAGTGCGGTGTCGTACGCCACGGGCGCGTTGACGCCGTCGATGGATGGTGACACGGCGGCGTTGTTTCGCGCGGTGGCGGTGGTGGTCGCGGGGGAGTCGGTGCCGCACCTGTTTACGATGTTCGCTGACGGCGTGCCGGCGGACGTCGTGGTGCATGAGCCGTTGTTCCCGGATCTGGACGACAACATAGGCGCGTTCGGTGCGGCCTTGGCTTCATTGTTCAGTGCCGGTGCCCGGCTGGGGATCGATCACCTTTCCCACGCGATGATCCGCGAGCTGACCGGGTATGAGTTCGTGGACGCGTCCGGGGTGCTTGGTGAGGCGAAGCTGTTGAAGACGGTCGACGAAGTGGCCTGTATTCGCCACGCGCAGTGGCTCAATGAGCTGGCGATGGCCGATGCATTGGCGTTGTTGCGCCCGGGGGTGCGGCAGGTTGACCTGAGCGCGGCTTTTCTGCGGCGGGTGTTCGAACTCGGCGCGTCGGCGGGTGGGATCGATCCGATCTGGCAGGTGATGGCGCCGTCTCGCGAGCAGGGACCGTGGACGCTGCACGGTGACCTGGCGTACCCGACGGTGACCTCCGACCGGTTTCTACGGCATGGTGATGTCATCTGGGTGGACGCCGGGATCATGTATGAAGGGTACGCGTCCGACTTCGGCCGGACCTGGACGGTCGGCGCGCCTCCGGATGCCTTGCAGGAGAATCAGTTTCGGCGCTGGCGGGGTGTAGTGGACGCCTGCCTGGAGGTGCTGCGACCGGGCGTTACCGGTTTGGAGCTGTGCAAGGTTGCGGTGGCGGCCAATGGCGGGTTGCGTCCTTGGATCGAGCATTTCTATCTGGCGCACGGGGTAGGGACCGATAGCGCCGAGATGCCTTTGGTCGGCACGGATCTTGGTGAGGATTTCGACTCCCGGCTGGTGCTGGAGCCTGGCATGGTGGCGGTATTCGAGCCGGTGATCTGGGACGAAGGGTCGGCGGGCTATCGGGCGGAAGACATCGTGGCCGTGACGGATGACGGCTGGGCGAAGTTGAGCGGGGATTTTTACGATCCGTATGGGGTTGTGGCATGAGTCCGGTGGCCCGGGATCGTGGTGTGCGTATCGGCGTGATGTCCATGGAGGACGATGCCCGAGTGGACTTCGGGTGGCTGCGTGCCCAGCGCCGCGAAAAGGTGTTCTCCGGCATGGAGACTCACGATCTGGATGCGTTGATCCTGGGTGGGGCCGGCAATGTGCACTACGTGACCGGGGCGCGGTTGCTGGGGCGGGCCGGTGTGTTGCCGTTCGCGCCGGTGTGTGTGGTGGTGCGGTCGACGGGACGGGTGCATCTGCTCTCGACATGGGACGAGGGGGTGCCGCCGGAGATCGAGCGGGCGGATCTGTATCCGCTGAGCTGGAATCCGATGAATCTGATGGCTTCGGTGGCGGCGATTCCGGGATTGCGGGAATCGCGGCGCATCGGCACCGACGGACTGACGGCGTCGTCCGGGACGATGATTTCGTTGCTTGCCACGTCGGCGGAGCTGGTGGACGGCGGCGCGATTCTCGAGGCCGCTCGCCGCGTCAAGACCGACGACGAGATCACGTGTCTTGAAGTGGCGGCAGCGATTTCGGAGTCGGCGTTGAGTGCTATGTCTGCCGCGCTACGGCGCGGTGTTTCCGAGCGGGAACTGCTGGGCGTGTACTCCGAGCACGTGTCGCGGCTCGGCACTCCCGTGCCGCCGTCGGAGAGTGTGTGCTTTGCGACTGGCCGGACCGGCCCGGTCGACTTTCGCTATGTGCCCTCGGGTCGGGTTGTTGAGGACGGCGAGCTGGTGGTGTTGGCGCCGGGGGCGGTGTATGCCGGCTATGAGGCGGGGTTGGCGCGGACGTTTGTGGTCGGCTCGGGTGGCTTGGGACCGTTGGGTGAGCGTTGCACATCCGGGATGGATGCTCTGTTGGGGGCCTGTCGGTCGGGTGGCGCTGGGGCTGATCTGTACCAGGCCTGGGAGGAGTGTGGTTGGGGCGCTTGTTCGGTGGTGCTTGCTCACGGGTTGGGTTTGGGGGCTGAGCCGCCGGTGATCGGGCTGGGGCGTGGGCGTGATGCGGTATTGGAGGAGGGGATGGTGTTGAGCGTGCAGTCGTGGGTGGTTGAGGAAGGCGTCGGCGGCTGTCTGGAGCGGGCGACCGTGGTGATCGAAAGCGGTCGGCCTAGGGTGCTGACGCGATACGGGCGGCTGTAATGGGTTCGCAGCCGGTCGTTTTCAATCATGTCGGGTTGTGCGTACGGGATCGACTGGCGTCGCGGCGGTTTTACGAGGGGCTGCTGGGATTTGAGTTCTGGTGGGAGCTGGACGCGCCGGAGCAGGGGACCGCTGCTCTGTTGCAACTGGATGGGCCGGTGGGGTTGCACGCGACGTATCTGGTGCGGGACGGGTTGGTGCTGGAGTTGCTTGACTACTCAGGTCGTGTGGTGTCTGCTGGCGGCGAGCGGGTGATGGATCAGGTTGGATTGACGCATATTTCGTTTTCGGTCACCGATCTTCGTTCAGTGTTGGAGCGGGTCGAGGAGTTCGGGGGATCCGTTGTGCAGGGGACGGTGTCGGAGGGGGCGGCGATGGTGCGGGATCCGGATGGGCAGTTGTTGGAGTTGTTGGCGGACGGGTGGTTGGGCGCGTTGCCGGGGCGGGTGCCTGTATGACAGTTGCCTGATTTTGCACACACGACCGCCGCCGCGGCTGCCAGAGATTCCGGTGCAGCGACCAGAAACGCCGACGTCGTCGGCTCAGATCAGCACGCGATCGATCCGCTGGGAAGCGGGAATGTGAGATCGTTTCGTGCCGCCGCCGCGCGCGCCTACGCGAAAAGTCTCAACCAGAGGTTTACCCTTTACTCCGTGATGGTCGGGGAGTGCGCTCTACTGCCAGAGTCCGATGTGCTGTCGGCGCTGGATTTTGATACTGAGATTCCATGTATCTGCCGGAAGTTCTGCGATGAGGCCGATCACGCGGCGGACTGGTGGATCACCCTCTCGTGCGGCTGCCGATACCCGTTCTGCAGCAAGGCGTTACGGATGTCGAAGCTTCGTCTGAAGATTCGGCCGTTGACGTGCCGGCTCTGTTCGATGCATGACATCGTGATCAACCGGGTCCAACGCACGTAGCGGCCCTAGGGGGCGGCTTCCGCGACTGTGTCGTCGGTTGCGCCAACATAGAGGTCCTTGAGGTTGTTGGACTGCCGTCAACGGTGATCGCCTGGTGCCTCGTCTACGGACGCGACGCCCGACAACGGCACGATGGGCCGCGGACGCGGCGTGCGCATCGCGCCGCCGCAAAGCGAGCAGTGAGTTGGCACAGTTGCCGGTTATGCATGCGGCGGGCTGGGCGCCGCGAGCAGGACCTGCGTATCCGTAGCCAGCGAAGCCGTTCCTCGGCGGGGGCCGATGGCCAGTGAGCACCCGGTATCGACCAGATTGTTCATGGATCCGCATATCGCCGGACCTCGTTGACTACCTGCTGATCGTGATCCCTCTCAGGCTGCACCGGTGCGGCCTGCGGTGCGTAGCGACGGTTGTCCGGAATGTCTGAAGGCAGCTGTGGAAGTCCTTCAATGGGATCGCCGAGCCACAGAATCGTGTCGGGATTTGCTGGGTGTCGAAAAGACTCAGACATACGGTTCTCGTCGAGGTCGAGCAGGTAGTAGTAGCGGACGGCCACGTCCAGGGACGGCCACGGGCCGGGCTCGATATTCGATTCCCTTGTGTCTCGAGCCAGCCCCCATGTGATGCCAGACGGCGGAGCTTTGTACACCAAGTAGATGAATGGGCCCTCGGTCCATGCATACGAGACTAAAAAGGGGTTGCCCCCCTGTTGGTTTTCAGTCTCGATGTCACGCAACAGGTTTCGCAATACATCAGAGGCGAAGTTGTGTTCCGCTTCGGTTGATTCAGTTGATGGGCACATTTGTATTAACCCAATTAGGGGCAACTGTCACACCGGGTCTCGGCTCTGTAACTCCGCTGCCCCCGGCTATCGGAAACATCGTGGTAACTCCCTTCTGCCTCCCGTCGGGAACATCCCAACGATTCTCCGTGGTATCAACTACGATTCTGATTGTCACCCGTTCGTTGGTGTCCTGACAGTCACCGAATTGCGGGACTGGGGGCGGTTGAGGGTCAGGGTGCGTACCCGCTCATCGGTCTCGCTCAGCAGGATCTCGTCGGCCATGACTCTTACCGTAGCCGCGGCACGTGAGACCAGTAAACTGACGCTATGACCAGAAAGATGACCGCTACCGAGGTGAAGGCGAAGATTCTTGCCTTGCTTGACGAAGTTGCCGAAGGCGAGGAAATCGAGATCACCAAACACGGTCGTACCGTGGCCCGCTTGATAGGAGCGACCGGGTCGCACCCCCTCAAGGGCCGGTTGGCGGGCGCGGCCCTGACAGCGGTCGACGAAGACGAGCTCTTCACTGCCGGGGCGTCCTGGAAAGTCTCATGACCACGGTCTTGCTTGACTCGCACGTGGTCCATTGGTGGTCGGCCGAGCCAGAGCGACTCAGCAACGCGGCAAGCACGGCCGTCGAACAGGCCGACGAGCTCGCCGTTGCTGCAATCACCTGGTTCGAGCTGGCCTGGCTTGCCCAACACGAACGCATACTCCTGACGATTCCGATGCGAACCTGGCTGCAGCGGCTGGCCGAGCACGTCCGCACCGTTGGCATAACTCCATCGCTCGCCGCCACTGCGGTGTCGCTTCCGTCATCGTTTCCGGGTGATCCGGCTGACCGGTTGATCTACGCCACTGCGATCGAACATGGCTGGCGCCTGGTGACCAAGGATCGGCGGCTACGCAGTCATCGGCACCCACGACCGGTCACCATCTGGTAGCGGCCCTTATCGTGGAGACCATGTGCCGCAACATCACCGAACTGCGGGGGTTGCAGCCGCCCGCTACCGCCCAGGAGATTGCCGCCGCGGCGCGCCAGTACGTGCGCAAGGTCAGCGGGATCACCCACCCGTCGGCCGCGAACGCCGACGCGTTCGAAGCCGCGGTCGCTGAGGTCACCGCCACTACCACCCGACTGCTCGACGCGCTGCCACCCCGGCGCCAGCCGCCCAAGAACGTCCCGCCGCTGCGCCGGCCCGAGGTGGTGGCCCGGCGGGCACTCGGATGACCGAAGCGCTCAAGGAGTGGAGCGCCGCGATTCACGCGTTGCTCGACGGGCGCCAAACCGTTCTGCTGCGCAAGGGCGGCATCGGCGAGAAACGCTTCGAGCTGGCGGCCAGTGAGTTCCTGTTGTTCCCGACGGTGGCGCACAGCCATGCGCAGCGCGTCCGGCCAGAGCATCAGGACTTGCTGGCGGCCGCGGCCGGCGACAGCACCGAGGACCGGGTGACCGTGCGGGCAGCCGCCAAAGTCGTTGCCGCACTTGCCGTTGAGCGGCCCGAGGGGCTGCCCGAAATCGAAGATCAGCACATCTGGACGGCCGACTCGGTACGCGCCGACCGGCTCGACTTCCGGCCCAAGCACCGGCTGGCCGTGCTGGTGGTTTCCGCGATGCCGCTCGCCGAGCCGGTGCGGCTGGCGCGGACCGCCGATCACGCCGGCTGCACCAGCTGGGTGCAATTGCCCGTGGTGCCGTTGCTCGGCGCGCCGGTGCACGGTGAGGACGCGTTAGCCGCCGTCGTCGCCAGGGTCCGCGCCGCTGTCACCTGAAACCGGCAGCACCAGGCGGGACTCGCCGAAGTGGACCGAATGCGTCGCCGGGGTGAGTTGACGTCCGGTGAGCACAGGTTCGCCGCTGCCGAGGTTGCGCGCATAGCGCGGGAACCAACTTCCGGTGATCAGTACCCGGATACGCGATCCGGCGCCGAACCGGTGCGCGATCGGGTCGAGCTCGATGGTGACACTGCGCGACCCGTTTCCGAGCCGGCGGTACCCGTCGCTGACATTGCGGGATTTGCCCTTGGCGTCGACCTCGCTGACCCGGACGAACAGGTCGACGTGCGGGTTGTCCGAGCTGTGCGCCAGCTGCAGCACGGGGTTGCCGTAGACGAACAGGTCGCGGGTGAGGGTGGCACCGGTGAAGCTCAGCACGTCGTCGCGCAGGGCGAGGTGGGTGTCCTCCCGGTAGCCGCCCTTGGGCGACAGCAGCGGACCCCCGGTCGTGGGCGTCGGATCGGCCGGGTGGTAGTGAAAGTTCGCCGGTCGTGTCTTGGTCTCCGGCGGTGTTTCGCCCAGACGCCCATAGGGCTGCAGATACAGCGGATGCTCGCGGGTGGCGGGCGGCCACTGGGGCAGGTGACGCCAGCCCTGGCCGGTGACGAAGATGTGCACCGGACTGCGACGGCGCGGCGCCGGCGCATCGCCCAGATGGGCGTCGAGCCAATCCAGCGTTTCGCGGGTGCACAGGGGAAGGCCCTTGGTAAGCATCTGGACGTGCGTCCAGGGCCCCACCGTCAGCGCCACGTCCACGCCGCGGTCGAACAGATGCCGATACTGCCGCATCGTCTGGCCGATGAAAATGTCCTGCCAGCCACTCAGCAACAGGACGGGGACGTCGACTCGGTCCAGCGCGTCGGGGAAACGCAACCGGTCCCAAAACGGGTCGGCGGGGTCGTGGCTGTCCGCCCACGACTCGAACCAGGGTGCCCCCGACCCGAGCAGGTCCCGGGCCGCAGGCCCCAGGGGCACGGCACCGATGGCGCGCGCCACCTTACGCTGGGCTCGCAGTTGACGGAGGCCGGCCCGGAGGCGACCGGCCTCTTCCTGGCGGCTCACCATGTGGCTCCAGCCGAGAAAGTCGTTCACCGCGAAGGTGCCGGTGCCCCAGGTGGATTGCCTGAAGTCGTGCGGGCCGACCATGATCACCGCTGTGGCCAGCTCCGGCGGCGGGTCGTTGAGCAGCGCCCACTGGGTGAAGCCCAGGTAGGACAGCCCGACGGTGGCGAATCGGCCGGTGAACCACGGTTGCTCGCGCAGCCACTGCACGGTGTCGGCGCCATCGGCCGCCTCGTTGACCATCGGCTCGAACTCGCCGGCCGACCCGAAGGTGCCCCGTACGCTCTGCAGCACCACGTGGTAGCCCCGGGCGGCATACAACTTGGCGAAGGCCAGGGAGAACGGCATCGAGCGGCCGTAGGGCCCACGGGCCAACAACGTGCCGGCCGGCGTGGACGTCTGTGGTGCGTAGTGATCGGCCACCAGGCGCACCCCGTCGCGCATCGGGATCTCGACGTGGTTGACGGCAAAGCGGGTGGTGGCGCGGGGCAGGCCGAACGCGGCGCCCAGGGCGCCCAGGGCAACTCGGCCGGCGGCGGTCGGCATGCGCGATTCGGCCCGCTCGCGGCCCAGGGATGTAATGCTCACATTCCCCAGAGTAGGTAGCCGATCAGAACTTGTAGAACGGAGCGAGATCGTTGGCCCGCTGCAGATTGGTGGACGGGCAGTCGACGTCTGGCTCCGAGTAGACCGTGGAGTAGAACAGCGCCTGCTGGATCACGCCGTAACTGGTCTTGAAGGTCACCATGCAGGAGATGTACCAGAAGCTGTTGTGGTAGGTCGGCTTCAAGGTCCAGTACTGGGCGGCGCGGTGTCCCTGGATCGTCGTCTCGACGGCATCGGCGGGCAACGTCTGGGCGTAGGTCCGCCAGACGATGGGCTCCACGGCCAGCTGGTAGTTTCCGGCATCGAACTGGCAGCGCAACCCTTCCAGCGGCTCCGGCGGCGAGAAAGCCAGGCCGAGCCGCTGCACCGCGTCGAAGGGGATGTCCGTGCAGGGATCGAACGGGCTGGGGTCGGTAACTCCGACGATCGGGCTCTTCATCGTGGTTTCCATGGGCTGAGCCGTCGATCGCAATTCGACGGGCGCCCGGGCCGCCGGGACCGGGGGAGCGTACTGGAAGCCCACGATCACCGCTGTGACCAGCGCACTCAGCGCTGCGGCCAGACGCACCTTCGCGAACACGACACCCCCTGCTCCCGGTGATCCTATTTCCGGGAGTTTACAAGTCGTGTTCACGCGGTCACAGAGAACCGCGAACTTGATTCGCCCGTGGCGATCGCAATCGGATGCTTTTCGATCGATCGCTAGGGTGGTTAGTCGTGGCAGGACATGAGTCGACGGGCGGGGGACAGCCCACGCTGTGGGCTGTCTCGGACCTGCACACCGGTCACCTGGGCAACAAGCCCGTCACCGAGTCGCTGCATCCGTCGTCGCCCGATGACTGGCTGATCGTCTGCGGCGACGTCGCCGAACGCACCGACGAGATCCGGTGGGCCCTGGACCTGCTACGGCGGCGGTTCGCCAAGGTGATCTGGGTGCCCGGAAATCACGAGTTGTGGACCACCAACAGGGATCCGCTGCAGATCTTCGGTCGCGCCCGCTATGACTACCTGGTCAACATGTGCGACGAGATGGGTGTCGTCACCCCCGAACACCCCTTTCCGGTGTGGACCGAACGCGGTGGGCCGGCCACCATCGTGCCGATGTTCCTGCTCTACGACTACACGTTTCTGCCCGATGGCGCCGCCACCAAAGCCGAGGGCCTGGCCATCGCCAAAGAACGCAACGTGGTGTGCACCGACGAGTTCCTGCTCTCGTGCGAGCCGTACCCCACCCGTGACGCCTGGTGCCGCGAACGGGTCACCACAACACGCGCCCGTCTCGAACAGCTGGACTGGATGCAGCCGACCGTGCTGGTCAACCATTTCCCGCTGGTGCGCCAACCCTGTGATGCCCTGTTCTACCCGGAGTTCTCGCTATGGTGCGGCACCACCAAGACCGCCGATTGGCATACCCGCTACAACGCGATCTGCTCGGTCTACGGGCACCTGCACATTCCTCGGACCACCTGGTACGACGACGTGCGCTTCGAAGAAGTGTCGGTCGGGTATCCGCGGGAGTGGCGGCGCCGCAAGCCGTACAGCTGGCTGCGGCAGGTGCTGCCCGATCCCCGGTACGCGCCGGGCTACCTCAACGACTTCGGCGGCCACTTCATCATCACCCCGGAAATGAAGGCTCAAGCGGCCCAGTTTCGGGATCGCTTGCGGCAAAGGCAGAACCGGTGACCGCACGGACACTGGTGTCGACGCTGTTGCCCGGCACCCTGGTCGACCATCTAGCCTATGCGGAGTTGTACTCCGACCCGCCCGGACTGACGCCGCTGCCGGAAGAGGAACCGCTGATCGCCCGGTCGGTGGCCAAGCGGCGCAACGAATTCATCACCGTACGGCACTGCGCCCGCATCGCGCTCGGCGAACTGGGCGTGCCGCCGGTGCCGATCCTGAAGGGCGGCAAGGGAGAACCGTGTTGGCCCGACGGCGTCGTCGGCAGTCTCACCCACTGCACCGGCTACCGCGGTGCTGTGGTCGGACGCGACGGCGCGGTGCGTTCGTTGGGAATCGACGCCGAGCCACACGACGTACTGCCGAACGGCGTGCTGGATGCCATCAGCCTGCCGGCCGAACGGGCCGAGATTCCCAGGGCGCTGCCGGGAGGCCTGCATTGGGACCGGATCCTGTTCTGCGCCAAGGAAGCAACGTACAAGGCGTGGTTTCCGCTGACCCAACGCTGGCTCGGCTTCGAAGATGCCCACATCGAGTTGCAGGCGGACTCCGACACGGCCGGGCGGTTCACCTCCCGGATTCTGATCGATCCGGGGGCCCTGTCGGGTCCGCCATTGACGTCGCTGTCGGGGCGCTGGTCGGTCGAGCGCGGCCTGGTGCTCACCGCGATCGTGTTGTGAGCGAGGTTGGCGCCGGGCTGGTCATCGTCGACAAGCCGGCGGGAATGACCAGTCATGACGTCGTCGGGCGGTGTCGCCGGATCTTCGCCACTCGCCGGGTGGGCCATGCGGGGACGCTGGACCCGATGGCCACGGGTGTGCTAGTGGTCGGCATCGAGCGTGCCACCAAGATCCTCGGTCTGCTGACCGCCACCTCCAAGTCTTACGCGGCCACCATCCGGCTCGGCCGGTCCACCAGCACCGACGATGCCGAAGGTGAACTGCTGCAAGTTATTTCGGCGGATCATGTCAGCGATGAAGCGATCGGCGCGGCGCTGGGCCCGCTGCGCGGCGACATTCGGCAAATCCCGTCCGCGGTCAGCGCCATCAAGGTCGCAGGCCGTCGCGCCTATCAACTGGCCCGCGAGGGCCACGCCGTCGAGCTGCAGGCCCGCCCGGTGCGCATCGATCGTTTCGAAGTGTTGGCGGTGCGGCGCACGGACGGCCTCATCGACCTCGACGTGGAGGTCGACTGCTCGTCGGGCACCTACGTCCGGGCGCTGGCCCGCGATCTCGGCGATTGCCTGGGTGTCGGCGGTCATTTGACGTCATTGCGGCGTACCCGGGTAGGTCGTTTCGACCTGAGCCACGCGGTCTCACTCGACGACCTGGCTCAGCGCCCGCGACTATCTCTGAGCCTCGACGAGGCCTGCCTGCTGATGTTCCCGCGCCGCGACCTCAGCCCCGAGGAGGCCGACGCCTCGGCCAACGGCAGGGCCCTGACGCCCGGCGGGATAGACGGCGTCTACGCGGCTACCGCGCCCGACGGCCGGGTAATCGCGCTGCTGCGCGACGAGGGTCGCGGTACGAAATCGGTGGTGGTGATCCGCCCGTCGACCTTGTAGCGGTCCTTCTCCGCCGAGACTGAAAATCAGCGGTCATAGTTCGACCAGGGGTCTGCAGATTTTCAGTTTCGACGTTGGGACGGCCCCGATCCGCGGCACCGCACGGCCACGCTGCACACTGGGAGGCGAGTCGATCAAGCCGAGGGGGCAAAGATGCCTGCGAAGAGTCGTAACAAGGTCTACGTCGTGGGCGTGGGCATGACGAAGTTCGAGAAGCCCGGCCGCCGCGAGGGCTGGGACTACCCGCAGATGGCAAAAGAGTCCGGCACAAAAGCTCTGGCGGACGCCGGGATCGACTACACCGAGATCGAGCAGGGCTACGTCGGGTACGTGGCCGGAGACTCGACCTGCGGCCAGCGTGCCCTCTACGAACTCGGCATGACGGGAATCCCGATCGTCAACGTCAACAACAATTGTTCGACGGGTTCCACCGCGCTGTACCTGGGCGCGCAGGCCATCCGGGGCGGATTGGCCGACTGCGTGCTGGCGCTGGGTTTCGAGAAGATGCAACCTGGTTCGCTGCAGGGTGGCGCCAACGACCGGGAGTCGCCACTGGGCCGGCACGTCAAGGCGCTGGCCGAGATCGACGAATTCGCCTTTCCGGTGGCACCGTGGATGTTCGGCGCGGCCGGGCGCGAGCACATGAAGAAATACGGCACCACCGCCGAGCATTTCGCCAAGATCGGCTTCAAGAACCACAAGCATTCGGTGAACAACCCCTACGCCCAGTTCCAGGACGAGTACACCCTCGACGACATCCTGGCCGCAAAGATGATCTCTGACCCGCTCACCAAATTGCAGTGCTCGCCCACCTCGGACGGCTCGGCCGCGGTGGTGCTGGCCGGCGAGGACTACGTCGCACGCCACGACCTAGCCGGGCAGGCCGTTGAGATCGTCGGGCAGTCGATGACCACCGACTTCGCCTCCACCTTCGACGGCAGTGCCCGCAACATCATCGGGTACGACATGAATGTGCAAGCCGCTCAGCGGGTTTACCATCAGTGCGGCCTCGGCCCCCAGGATTTCCAGGTGATCGAACTGCACGATTGCTTCTCGGCCAACGAGCTGTTGCTGTATGAAGCGCTGGGCCTGTGCGACGAGGGAGAGGCGCCGAAGCTGATCGACGATGAGCAGACGACCTACGGCGGACGCTGGGTGGTCAACCCCTCGGGTGGGCTGATTTCCAAGGGCCACCCCCTCGGCGCGACCGGGCTCGCGCAGTGCTCCGAGCTCACCTGGCAATTGCGGGGTACCGCCGACAAACGCCAGGTGGACGATGTGAGCGCCGCATTACAGCACAACATCGGGCTCGGCGGCGCGGCAGTCGTCACCGCTTACCAGCGCGCCGAGCGCTGAGCCGTGATCGAATGGTCGGACACCGATCTGATGGTGCGCGACGCCGTCCGTCAGTTCATCGACAAGGAAATCCGCCCCAACCTGGACGCCTTGGAAACCGGCGAGATACAGCCCTATCCGATCGCACGCAAGCTGTTCAGCCAATTCGGTCTGGGCGTGCTGGCCGCGGAATCGGTGAAGAAGATGCTGGACCGCGAGCGGGTGCAGGGCAAGGATGCCGCCGAACCTGAAAAGCAAGATGGCTCAGGGGGTTTCGGCGCCCAGGCATCGATGATCGCGGTGCTGGTATCCGAACTCGCCAGCGTCAGCATCGGATTGCTGAGCACGGCGTCGGTTAGCCTGGGCCTGGGAGCCGGGACCATCATGAGCCGCGGCACTCTGGCGCAGAAGGAACGGTGGCTGCCGGAGCTGATGACGCTGAACAAGATCGCCGCATGGGCCATCACCGAACCCGACTCCGGTTCCGATGCGTTCGGCGGCATGAAGACCTACGTCAAGCGCGACGGACAGGACTACCTCCTCAACGGCCAGAAGACCTTCATCACCAACGGGCCGTACGCCGACGTCCTGGTTGTTTACGCCAAGCTCGCGGAAGACACTGCCGGTGAGGCCGCCACGGACCCACGCAACCGGCCGGTCCTGGTTTTCGTGCTGGATTCCGGCATGCCGGGTCTCACGCAGGGCAAGCCGTTCAAGAAGATGGGCATGATGTCCTCGCCGACGGGAGAACTGTTCTTCGACAACGTGCGGCTGAGCCCGGACCGGCTGCTGGGTGAGAGCGAACAGCACAGCGACGGTGACGGCCGGGAAAGCGCCCGGGCCAACTTCGCCGCCGAACGCATCGGGATCGCGATGATGGCGCTCGGCATCATCAACGAATGCCACCGGCTGTGCGTGGATTACGCGAAGAGTCGCACGTTGTGGGGCAAGAACATCGGCCAATTCCAGTTGATCCAGCTCAAGCTGGCCAAGATGGAGATCGCCCGAATGAACGTGCAGAACATGGTCTTTCACACCCTCGAGCGCCAACAAGCCGGCAAGCCACTGACGCTCGCCGAGGCGTCCGCAATCAAGCTGTACAGCTCAGAGGCTGCCACCGATGTCGCAATGGACGCCGTGCAATTGTTCGGCGGCAACGGTTATATGGCGGAGTATCGCGTGGAGCAGCTTGCGCGCGATGCCAAGTCGTTGATGATCTATGCCGGCAGCAACGAGGTCCAGGTGACTCACATCGCCAAGGGGTTGTTGGCCTGAGCCGCGGACGCCGGGGCGGGTTTCGCGGCGGGTTGGCGCAGACGTCCGGCTCGCGATCAGCGGGCCTTGCAGGTTGCTGAGGCGCGTGGCTGCGCCGGCAACGGGCCGCCGGCCTCGCCGGCGGTGGTGCTACCGGCATCATTTCCTGTACGGCCGCGGCGCCACCGCTCTGGTCGAGGCCACCGTCCCCGTGGCACCTGAGTTGCCGGGCAGGCTCAACGGCCCAAATGCGCCGCCGGGGCCACTGAGACCGCCTGCGAGTCGGACGGCTTGGCATAACTCCGGTGAAGATCTGCCCAGAAGGCATTGACTGAATATGTCATCGTAACTGACACTATATTCAAATATAGTCGACGAGTTGGCAGCGTCCGACTTCAATAACGGGCTGAACAGCGATCGAGACCGCCGCCAGCTTGGTAGCATCCCTGTAAGTGAATATTTCTTCAGTGATGCTTGCGTCGAGATGATGCGAGCACAGCAGGCTGGCGATCGTGGAGCTTCCCGCGCACTACCGGACGCCGTGCGATAGGAGGATCTGTTATGTCAGCTGAGAGACCCTCGGGAGCCATAGGCCCGGGCGACGTGGCTCCAAGCATCGATTACGGCCTCGGTGAAGGCACGGGAGCGGTTGAATATGCCTATAGCCAGAGCGGTGACCACACCGACGCTGGACCGGACGATTCCGGCTACAGCCATGCATATGATCGTGGCACCGCAGGCGGACCGGGGACTGAGCCGACGGGCTGGCATCGCAACGCTGCGGTGTTGATCGGGCTCGGCGCGTTCGCCGCGGTAACGATCGGGTTTATCATTTACGGCCTGGTGGTGCTGCTCTATGGCAGCCACGGCGGCGTGCCCGCCGACACGACGTCGTTGCCTTCCTCGGCGCACTCGCCAGCCCCAACGTCATCGCCAATTTCGACACCGATTTCTACGACAACCGTCGCAGGACCCCCCCTCACGACGCCCGCAACCAACACGGTGCCAACGACCGCGGCGCCGGCGCCCGGCACGACTACCCTGTCGTCGACGGAAAGCCCAACCGGTGCGGCCACTACCAGCGCGACGACCGGGCCGTCATCTACTCCGGTCGGCCCCCCACCCCCGCAGGGCCCGGTCGTTCTTGTCCCTCCACAGCCTCGGCTGGGTCCCTAACTCGGGCTGACTGCTGGCGAGCTCCAGCCTGCTGGGCCGGCGTCCGGCGAGCGTCGGCGATTCCCGACCTGCGAGGTTTGGGTCGAACCATCGTTTGCCGCGCGGTCCTGCCGAATGGTGCCGTCGCCCGATCGCTGGGCTGCAGTTGCCGGCCACGCGCAGCACCTACTTCCGCGTGTTGTCAAGGGGCCACGCCGAGCTGAGACCAGTTCGTGAAGAAATCCTCAGTAAAGGCTTGACTGAACAATCCATCATTTATGACAATTACGTCACAAATGGTGAGCGGCAGTGAACCCGCGACGACGGTCGACCTCCCGAGCGGCTGGCACGGCCCATGACAGGGAAGAGCGAACATGGCCCATCTCGTGGTGACCCCAAACCTGGTCAGCGCCGCCGCGGGGGATTTGGCCCGTATCCAATCGGTGATTCACGCCGCTAACGCCGCGGCGGCCCAGACGACGGAGCTGGCGGCGGCGGGCGCTGATGAGGTCTCGGCGGCGATCGCCAGCATGTTCAGTAGCCACGGGCAGGCCTATCAGTCGGTGAGCGCGCAAGCGGCGGCATTCCACCTTCGATTTGTGCAGGTTCTGAACGCGAGTGCGGGATCGTATGCCGGCGCCGAGGCCGCGAACGCCTCGCCCCTGCAGGCCCTCGAGCAGCAGGTCGTCAGTGTGGTGAACGCGCCGACGCAGGCGCTGCTGGGACGCCCGTTGATTGGTAACGGCGTTGACGGTTTGCCGGGCACCGGGCAGCCCGGCGGGCCCGGTGGGCTGCTCTACGGCAACGGCGGCAACGGCGGGTCCGGTGGCGCGGTCGGGCAGGTCGGTGGGGCGGGTGGGGCCGCTGGGCTGTTCGGTGATGGCGGCGCAGGCGGTACCGGTGGCACCGGTGCGGCCGGCGGCCACGGTGGGGCCGGCGGGATGCTGTACGGGTCGGGTGGGGCCGGCGGAGCCGGCGGTGTCGCTGGCGCGGCCGGGACCGTCGGCGGCATGGGCGGTAACGGTGGCAGCGCCGGATTGTGGGGCAATGGTGGGGCCGGTGGAGCTGGCGCAGTCGGTAGTACAGGTTCCGGCGGTGTCCACCCAGGGCCGGCAATCCCGGTGACACCGGCCGCCAACGGCGCTGACAACTCGAATTCCGTGTTTCCCATGCCTGGCGGCGATGGCGCTCCCGGCGCGGCGACCGGGCAAGCTGGGGGCAACGGCGGCACCGCCACTAATCTGTCTTTTTTCAGTGATACTCCACACGGCCTGTCGGGCGGTAACGGCGGCCACGGCGGGTTCGGCGCGCCAGGTGGCGACGGCGGCACCGGCAGCCGGTCTACTGCCGCCGGTTCCGGGAATTTCGCCGTCAACGCGATTGGTGGCGTCGGCGGCACCGGCGGTGATGGCGGCGCCGGCGCGCCTGGCGGTGCGGGTGGCAGCGGCGGCGATGCCGGCAGTCGTGTATTGGGTGGCTTCAGCAAGGGCGGCGCTGGCGGTACCGGCGGTCACGGCGGCATTGGCGCTTCCGGTGGGGACGGTGGCGGCGGCGGGCACGGCGGCGCCGGTGGATTTGGCGCCAGTGGTGGAGCTGGTGGTCACGGCGGCGAAGGTGGTGCCGCTGCCAACAACGCGGGCACCGGCGGTGCCGGCGGAATCGGTGGGACCGGGGGTCGGGGCGGGATCCTGTACGGCGACGGCGGCGCCGGCGGTGTAGGCGGCGCCGGCGGCACGGGCGGGGTCGGTGCAACCGGCGGCAGCGGAGGCCACGGCGGAGTCGGCGGCAACTCGGATCAATGGCGCGCGGGCGATGGCGGCGATGGTGGCACAGGGGGTCAGGGCGGCGATGGCGGCCAGGGCGGCGCCGGGGGAAACGGCGGCGCTGGCGGCCAAGGCGGGCTGTTCGGGCACTCGGGCAGTAACGGGGCCGGCGGCATGGGTGGCTCCGGTGGCGCCGGCGGAACCGGCGGTGACGGCGGAGACGGTGGGCATGCCGGGACCGGCGCGAGCGCCGCGAACGGTGGTAAGGGCGCTGCGGGCGGTTTGGGCGGTCAGGGCGGTGCTGGCGGCGTCGGAGCGGTTGGAAGTGCTGGCAATGGTGCGAATGGCGCTATCGGCGGACACGGCCGCACCGGCAAAGACGGCTGATCGTCGCACCGCGCGGATACGACGACGTCCGCGGGCTCACCACTGCCAACCGAGCAGAGATCCATCGGCGGTAACGGGGGACCTGGTTTACCGCACCACCCAAATCGATCGGGCGGCTGGACTTCCCAACTCGAGGTTGGTCGCGGTCTCACCCCGTGGTTCGAACGCGACGGTGATCGTGCCTGCGAATTCGCGACGCGTCACCACCCGCACCCGCGAGTCCAGGTTGATGCCCACACTGTCGAAATACCGCAGCATCTCGGGGTCGGCATCGGAGATCCGGGCCACCGTGCCGGTTTCGCCGTCCCGGCAGTCCCACAGCTGACGAGCCGGCGGAGTAGGCACTTGCCCGTCGGGGGCCGGAATAGGGTCACCGTGCGGGTCGCGGCGCGGAAAGCCCAGCTTGGCGTCGATGCGAGCCACCAGTCGATCCGACACGGCGTGCTCGAGAATCTCGGCCTCGTCATGTACTTCGTCCCAGCCGTAGCCGAGTTCGCTGACCAAGAAGGTCTCTAGCAGGCGGTGCCGACGCACCATCGCCAGGGCTGCTCGTCGACCGGAGTCGGTCAATGTGATCGCGCCGTATTTCGCGTGATCGACCAGACCCTGCTCGGCGAGTTTGCGGATTGACTCCGATGCGGTGCTGGCCGATACGCCGATCTTCTCGGCCAGCATCTTGGTGCTTACCTTCTCCCGCGACCATTCCTGGGCGGTCCAAATGACTTTCAAGTAGTCCTGAGCAACTGCGGTGAGACCGCCAGGTTCATCGTCAGCGTTCACAACATCAAAGTTTAGGCCGATCGAGCCGTAGTGGGTGTTGACCTGCGCTGCCTGGTTCCTCAAGCCAACTGCGTCTCTCTCCTTGAGGCAGATCCGCACGACGGCTTGACTGAAGCTTTATTCATACATGTGAATTTGGTCACACAGTTGATAGTGGACGGAGCGGCCTCCCAGCGGCGACTCGCACTCGGCGGAAGCAGGGGGCAAACAGTCTCCCGCAGCAAGCCGCATCGCGGTACCCGGAGGGCCGCCGTGCACGCTCATCAGAAGTTGTTTCTTGGTGTCGAAGGTGCCAGATGTCGCTTGCCCGTAGTCCGTTCGAATCCTTTTGAAGAATTCCTCATTTCCTCTTGACTGAAGAAATCCTCGTATATGAGAATCCTTTCAGTTAGGGCCCGAGAGGTGGTGCGGAGAGCGTGATCGACGTCCTGCAGGACGGCGCAGGCGCAACCAACCTGCGCACCCACCTGACGGCATTGGGCCCTCGAGTTTTCCCGACGGCGAACAGCTACGAAGCCAACGTCACTGACGAAAGGAACTGAAATGTCCTATCTGCTCGTCGCGCCGGAGATGGTCCGCGCCGCCGCCGGTAATTTGACAACGATCGGGTCCACCATCGGCGCCGCCAATTCCGCGGCAGCCGCTTCGACGACGGGTCTGCTCGCCGCGGGTGCCGATGAGGTGTCCGCCGCCATCGCGGCACTGTTCAGTTCGCACGGACAGGCCTATCAGCTGCTGAGCTCGCAGGCCGAGGCGTTCCAAAGGCAATTCGTCCAGGCTCTGCAGACCGGCGCAAGTTCATATGCGGGCGCCGAGGCGGCCAATACTTCGCCGCTGGGCCAGCTTGAGCAGCAGGTCTTGGGTGCGGTGAACGCCCCCACCCAAACGCTGGTGGGGCGCCCGCTTATCGGTAACGGTATGGACGGCTTGCCCGGAACTGGGATGCCCGGCGGGCCCGGTGGGCTGTTATACGGCAATGGCGGTAACGGCGGATCGGGCGGCGCGCTGGGGCAGGCCGGCGGTGCCGGCGGCTCAGCCGGTTTGATCGGCAACGGCGGGGCCGGCGGCGTCGGCGGCACGGGCGCGGCCGGGGGACAAGGCGGCGCGGGCGGGTATCTGTACGGCTCGGGCGGGGCGGGCGGTGCCGGCGGAATCGCCGGAACGTCCGGTGTCGGTGGTGTCGGTGGTATTGGCGGTGACGCCGGATTGTGGGGTCACGGCGGTTCGGGCGGCACCGGTGGCGTCGGTGCCGGCGGCGGCAATGGGGGCGACGGCGGCCGGGTGTACGGCATGGGCGGGAACGGCGGTGCCGGTGGCGCGGGTACCGCCGGTGGTGGGACCGGGGGCGCCGGGGGTAGCGGCGGCGACGCCGGATTGTTGGGCCACGGCGGGGCCGGCGGCGCAGGAGGCGTCGGCGGGGCCGGCGCTGACGGGAAAAACCCGGGTCTGGCGACCCCGGTGGCCCCCGCTGCCGATGGCGTGGACAACAGCGGCAACAACGGCAAACAGGGCGGTAACGGCAGCCCGGGTACCGTCGCCGGCCAGGCCGGGGGTAACGGCGGCGGCTCCGGCGACGTCGTCACGGGCTTCCCCAATCCGGCAAATGGCCTAGCCGGCGGTAACGGTGGTAACGGTGGCTTCGGGGCGCCGGGAGGCGACGGCGGCACGGGAAGCCTGGCGGTCAGCGGTGGCAGTCCTTCGGCTGCCACAACAGGCGGCAACGGCGGCAACGGCGGCAATGGCGGAGCCGGGGCGCAGGGAGGCGCCGGAGGCAACGGCGGTGGGTCCCGGAGTCAGACCTCTGGTCTGTTATCCCAGGGTGGTACCGGCGGGACCGGTGGCAATGGCGGCACCGGTGCAAATGGCGGCGCCGGCGGCAACGGCGGCACCGGTACGTTTGCCGAGCACCCGACTTTCAGCGCCAATGGCGGCGACGGCGGGGCGGGCGGTAAGGGCGGGAATGCCGCCAACAACGCGGGTATGGGAGGTACCGGCGGGGTCGGCGGGGCCGGTGGGCGTGGCGGCACTCTGTGGGGCGACGGCGGCGCCGGCGGGTTCGGCGGCGCCGGCGGAAGCGGCGGAAACGGCGTCAACGGCGGTCACGGAGGCTACGGCGGTAGCGGCGGCGACGCGGGTACCGACAACGGGAATCTTCTGATTGCGGGCAAAGGCGGCGACGGCGGCTTAGGCGGTAACGGCGGCGACGGCGGCCAAGGCGGAGCCGGGGCCGCCGGTGGCGCCGGCGGTGCCGGCGGGCTATTTGGCAAGGCAGGTAGCACCGGAGCCGGCGGTATGGGGGGTACCGGAGGCGACGGAGGCGATGGAGGCGGCGGCGGCAACGGAGGCCAAGCAGGGTCGGGTATCTCCCCTCTGGGCGGTAATGGCGGCTTGGGCGGCTTCGGTGGTCTGGCTGGTAAGGGCGGCGTCGGCGCATTCGGAAGCGGCGGTAACGGTGCATTTGGGAACGCCGGGACAAACGGGTCGAAGGGCTCTGACGGCTGATCACCCGCAGGTCGGGACCGTCGAAGGAGCCGAGTTGTCGTACGTACTCATAGCGCCGGAAATGGTAGATGCCGCGGTGGGCGAGTTGGCCCGCGTGGAGGCGGCGGTGAGCGCCGCGGGCAAATCGGTGGCGGCGTCGGCGACGGCGCTACTGGCTCCGGGTGCCGATGAGGTCTCGGCGGCGGCCGCGGCGCTGTTCAGCGAGCATGGGCTGGCCTACCAGTCGGCCAGCAAACAAGTGGCGGCATTTCAAGCTCGGTTTATCGAGGCCTTGGCTGCCGGTGCGCACTCGTACGCCACCGCCGAGTCCGCCAACGTCTCGTCCTTGCAGACAGTGGAGAGGCAGCTGCTGGGCGTCATAAACGCTCCTACCGAGGCGTTGTTGGGGCGTCCCTTGATTGCCGACGGTGCTGATGGGGCACCCGGCACTGGCCAGCCCGGCGGAGCTGGCGGACTGCTCTACGGCAACGGCGGCAACGGGGGTTCGGGCGGCATCGGACAGGCCGGCGGTGCCGGTGGACCGGCGGGGCTGATCGGCAATGGCGGGGCCGGCGGCACCGGCGGCGCGGGCGCGGCCGGTGGTGAAGGCGGTGCTGGGGGCACCTGGCTCGGTTCGGGTGGGCGCGGCGGGTGCGGAGGCATCGCAGCGCCCGGGGGTGCCGCGGGGGTGGGGGGTGACGGTGGCAGCGCCGGATGGTGTGGCAACGGTGGGGCCGGCGGGAACGGTGCGGCCGGTATGGCCGGCGGTAACGGTGGTAACGGCGGAACGTTGTACGGGGCAGGCGGGTCCGGCGGCGATGGTGGGCCCGGTGTGCCAGGCGGCGGCACCGGCGGCGCAGGCGGTAATGGCGGCAACGCCGGATTGTGGGGTCACGGAGGCGCCGGCGGAGCAGGCGGGATCGGCGGGACCGGCACCGACGGCGTCAATCCACATCTGGCATCCCCGGTAAGCCCTGCGGCCGACGGGGCCGACAACTCGAATGTCATTCCCCCGTCGCAGGGCGGCAATGGTGCCGACGGTCGGGTCGCTGGGCAGGCCGGCGGTGATGGTGGCACCGCGACCACCATCGATACCGACCGCGGCAACGCCAAGGGTTTGCGCGGTGGTGACGGCGGTGACGGATGGACCGGAGCACCCGGCGGTGCCGGCGGCACCGGCAGCTTGGCTCGCGCCAGCGGCGCCAATACCGCGGGCGGCATAGCGGCCGGCGGCCGGGGTGGTGACGGCGGCGCGGGCGGCGACGGCGCACCCGGGGGCGCCGGCGGCGCCGGCGGCGAAGCCGGAAGCCGAACGCAGCCGGATCGCAGTGGAGGCGGCGATGGCGGACAGGGCGGTCAGGGCGGCGTCGGTGCGCCTGGCGGCGCAGGAGGGCACGGTGGCCTTGGTGGCCACGGGCCAGACCTCAAGGCGAGCGGGGGCAGCGGCGGACAGGGCGGCGCAGGCGGGGATGCTGCCAACAACGCCGGCACCGGCGGGACTGGCGGAGTCGGCGGTGTTGGAGGTCGCGGCGGACTGCTCCTGGGTGACGGAGGCGCCGGCGGTCTCGGCGGCCCCGGGGGCACCGGAGGAGCCGGCGCGAGCGGCGCACCCGGCGGTGGCGGCGGAGACGGTGGTGACTCGGAATATTTGCAGCCGGGTGACGGCGGCGACGCCGGCCGCGGGGGTAAGGGCGGTGCAGGTGGCATGGGCGGCGCCGGCGCGGCTGGTGGCGCGGGCGGAGCGGGCGGGCTGCTGGGCCACGCGGGTAGGGACGGGGCCGGGGGCGTGGGCGGCAACGGCGGGGCCGGCGGCGACGGAGGTGACGGCGGCGCCGGTGGCAGTCCCGGGTCCATCGTCACAAGTGGCGGTCATGGCGCCGCCACCGGCGGCAAGGGTGCCGCCGGGGGTTCGGGCGGGGCGGGCGGTGCCGGCGGCGCGGGCGCGTATGGAAGCGCCGGCGTCGGTGCGCGCGGCCTGGACGGTGCCCAAGGGGCTACGGGCGCGGACGGTTGATTAGTCAACGCGTGCAATCGCTGACACGGGGTGCTGGCGACTGCCGGACGAGTCCCTTGGTCTGTAGGCAAAGGAGTCGATGATGTCGTATTTGCGCGTTGCGCCGGAGCTGATTGGTGCCGCGGCCAGCGATTTGGCCGGTATCGGGTCGGCGCTCAATACGGCCACTTCGGCGGCATCGGCAGTGACCACAGAGCTGATGGCGGCGGGTCAAGACGAGGTTTCCATCGCGGTCGCGGCACTGTTCAGTGAGCATGCGCAGTCCTACCAGTGGTTCAGCGCGTACGCGGCGGCATTCCAGCGTCAGCTGATAAACACGCTGGTGACCGGCGCCGATTTCTATGCGAGTGCCGAGGCCGCCAGCGCGTCACCGTTGCAATTGTCGCAGCAACAAGTGCTCAATGCGGTCAACGCACCCACTCAAACGCTGTTGGGGCGACCCCTGATCGGGGATGGCGCGGCTGGTGGCACGGTCAATGGAGTGGGGCAACCTGGCGGTGCCGGCGGAATCCTGTACGGAAACGGCGGGACCGGCGGCGCCAGTACCGCTGCCGGGGCCGCCGGCGGTGCCGGCGGTGGCGCCGGCCTGTGGGGTGACGGTGGGGCCGGCGGACAAGGTGGCACCGGGGCGGCGGGGGGAAGTGGCGGTACCGGCGGGTTGCTGTACGGCAACGGCGGTGCCGGCGGCACCGGTGGCGCCGCCTCAGCCAGCATCAACGGCGGCATTGCCGGACGCGGCGGCGACGGCGGCAGTGCGCTGCTGTTCGGCACCGGTGGTAGCGGCGGACACGGTGGCACAGGGTTGGCCGGGGCCGACGGCACCAATGCCACCCCCAACGGAGCCACCGCAGCCACCGGACGTTATGGCACGACTGCTCAGCTGACCTCCGGCGATAACTTCCAGGTTGCGGCGGGTACGGGGACCGCCGGTGCCGCCGGTGGTCCCGGGGTCGGTGGCGGCGCCGGCGGGGGCGGCGGCGAAGCCATTGCGACGGGTGTGAGCGGCGGTGCGAACTTCATTCAGGCATCCGGCGGTCCGGGCGGCGCGGGGGGCGCAGCCGGTGCCGGCGCTACCGGCGGTGCCGGAGGCCCCGGAGGCGCAGCAGTCATCAGCGATTCGACCGCCGGACCGAATGGTGTCGCGATCGCCTTCGGCGGCCAGGGCGGTATCGGGGCGCCGGGCGGAGTTGCCGGCGGCGCGGGCGGCGCCGGCGGTGACGGCGGTACCGCAGGGGTGACCGTACCCAATGACCAGGGTGTCGCACTGGGCGGAAAGGGCGGCCCGGGAGGCGTCGGCGCCGGCGGTGTCGCCGGCTCGGCTGGCGGCACGGGCGGGGCGGGGGGAAGCGGCGGCCGGGGTGGACTACTGGTCGGCAATGGCGGTGCCGGTGGCATCGGCGGGGCCGGCGGGAACGGCGGCGTCGGCGACATCGGTGGTGCAGGAGGGATGGGCGGTAACGGTGCCGCCGGCACCATCAACGGCGTGTCAGATCCGGCGTATACCACTGGCGGCAACGGCGGTGACGGTGGCGCGGGTGGCGCTGGTGGCGATGGCGGTGCCGGCGGTGCCGGCGGTGCGGGTGGTCACGGCGGCGCGGGCGGACTGCTTGCGGGGACCGGTGGCGCCGGCGGAGCCGGCGGCAGCGGCGGCGACGGAGGCACCGGTGGCCAGGGCGGGAACGGCGGGGCAGGCGGTAAGGCCGGCGGCGCGGGCGGCGACCACGGTATCGGCGGCGCTGGTGGCGATGGGGGCGGCGGAGGCACCGCGGGGGTCGCAGGCAGTGGCGGAGCCGGCGGGTCCGGCGGCGTTCTGGCTGGTGGAGGGGGTGCCGCGGGTTCCGGCGGCGGCGCCGGTTCGAAAGGCGCGGTGGGAACCAACGGTCAACCGGGATGACGCCGGACAAGCGCCATTCAGCAGCTGCCCTGACGAGCCGGCTCGTCAGGCATGAGAGGAGAAGCAGTGTCATATCTGCTGTGTGCGACGGAGTCGGTCCATGCCGCGGTCGGAGAATTGACCGGCATTGAGCGTGCGATAGCTACCGCGAACACGGTGCTGGTTTCCGCCGCAGCAGGGCTAGATGCGGCCGCTGGTGACGAGGTGTCTGCCGTGATCGCGGCGTTGTTCAGCGACCACGCACTCGCGTACCGGTCGGTGAGCACACATGCGGAGATGTTCCATGATCAGTTGATTCAGAGGCTTGCGGCCAGCGCGGAAACCTATGCCGGTGCCGAGGCTGCGACCGTTCCATCTTTGTTGGCAATCGAACAGCGACTCCTGAATGTGGTGAATGCACCCACGCAGGCACTCTTCGGGCGGCCATTGATTGGCGATGGGGCAAACGGGGCTGCCGGCACGGGTCAATCCGGCGGTGCTGGGGGGTTGTTGTGGGGCAATGGTGGCAACGGCGGTTCGGGCGGAATCGGACAGGCCGGCGGTGCCGGCGGGCCGGCGGGTCTCATCGGCTCGGGTGGTGCGGGTGGAACAGGGGGTACGGGAGCGGCAGGGGGCGCTGGCGGCGCCGGAGGAACGTGGTGCGGTTCGGGTGGAGCCGGCGGGGCCGGCGGGATCGCCGGCAGCGCGGGGACCGGTGGCGTCGGGGGTAACGGCGCCGGCGCCGGATGGTGGGGTAACGGCGGTGCCGGCGGCGCCGGCGGCGCTGGCATGACCGGTGGCGACGGCGGCCACGGCGGAGCTGTGTTTGGGTCTGGCGGTGCTGGCGGCAGCGGCGGCACGGGCGTGGTCCACGGCGGCGCCGGCGGCGCGGGCGGCAACGGCGGCAATGCGGGGCTTTGGGGCCACGGCGGAGCCGGTGGAGCGGGTGGCATCGGTGCGGCCGGCGTCGACGGCGTCAATCGCGGCCTGGCGCCACCGGTGCAGTCCGCGGCCGACGGATCCAACGCCACCAACGCCGGACAGGTCGGCGGCGCCGGCACTGACGGCGCTTTCACTGGACAGGCCGGCGGAGTCGGCGGAACGGGTGGGCCCCAGACCACCAGTCCGGGATTCGGGGGCGACGGTGGCAAAGGCGGCGACGGTGGACTCGGCGCGCCCGGGGGCATGGGCGGCGCCGGTGGCGTCGCCATCAACGGCTCGACGACTCCGGGCAGCGCCAGCGGCACCGTGGGCGGTAGCGGCGGTGACGGCGGCAACGGCGGGGCTGGCGCACCAGGCGGTAACGGGGGGATCGGCGGCGAATCCGGCAGCGCGACGTATCAGACCTTCAGCAGCCAGGGTGGCACCGGCGGTGACGGTGGCGACGGAGGCTTCGGCGGGATCGGCGGAAACGGCGGAAGGGGTGGCTTCGGCGGTGACGGCGCGTCGATGAGGGCTGCTGGTGGCATAGGCGGGAACGGGGGCGATGGCGGAGATGCGGCCCATAACGCCGGCAGCGGCGGCGGCGGCGGGATCGGTGGCTCAGGAGGGCGAGGCGGGACGCTGTGGGGCAACGGCGGAGATGGCGGGCTCGGGGGGGCCGGCGGCACCGGCGGTGCTGGTGCGGCTGGTGCCGCGGGCGGAGCCGGCGGGAACGGCGGGGATTCGGAATACCTGCGTGGTGGCCACGGCGGCAACGGCGGCAATGGTGGCGACGGAAGTGACGGCGGCACGGGAGGAGCCGGTGCCGCGGGCGGCGCGGGTGGCGCCGGCGGGTTGCTGGGTCATGCGGGCAGCACCGGTGCCGGCGGGTCGGGTGGCACCGGAGGCGCGGGCGGCGACGGCGGTCCCGGCGGCATCGGTGGCGCCGGAGGGACGTCTCAGGCGGCTGGCGGAAAGTCTGGGTCCGCCGGGATCGGCGGCCTCGGTGGGACGGGTGGAGCGGGCGGCTTCGGCGGTACCGGCGCGGCGGGCAGCGCTGGTGCTGGCGCGATGGGTACTCCCGGCAACAAAGGTGCGGACGGCTGAAAGCGGCTGCGAAGGTCTTGCCGTGCGCCGTAGGCTTGCCTCGTGCAGCGGTGGCGCGGTCAGGACGAGATCCCCACGGACTGGGGCAGATGCGTGCTGACCATAGGAGTCTTCGATGGAGTGCACCGTGGGCACGCCGAGCTGATCGCTCACGCGGTCAAAGCGGGCAGCGCCCGCGCCGTGCCATCGGTGCTGATGACGTTCGATCCGCACCCGATGGAGGTGGTGTACCCAGGCAGCCACCCGGCGCAGCTCACCACACTGACGCGCCGCGCGGAACTCGTCGAAGAGCTCGGCATCGATGTCTTCCTGGTCATGCCGTTCACCACCGACTTCATGAAGCTCACGCCGGATCGCTACATCCATGAACTGCTGGTGGAGCACCTCCATGTGGTCGAGGTGGTCGTCGGTGAAAACTTCACATTCGGCAAGAAGGCGGCCGGCAACGTCGACACATTGCGCAAGGCGGGCGAGCGGTTCGGGTTCGCGGTGGAGGCCATGTCCTTACTGTCCGAACATCACAGCAACGAGACGGTGACGTTCTCCTCCACCTACATCCGGTCGTGCGTCGACGCCGGCGACGTCCTGGCTGCGGCGGAAGCGCTGGGCCGCCCACACCGGGTCGAGGGAGTCGTGGTGCGGGGCTACGGACGGGGGGCCGAGCTGGGTTTTCCGACCGCCAATGTGGCGCCGCCGATGTATTCGGCCATTCCCGCCGACGGCGTGTACGCCGCCTGGTTCACCGTCCTCGGGCACGGGCCGGTGACCGGCACCGTGATTCCCGGAGAGCGCTACCAGGCGGCCGTCTCCGTCGGCACCAACCCGACGTTCTCGGGGCGGACCCGCACCGTGGAGGCGTTCGTGCTGGACACCAACGCCGACCTGTACGGCCAGCATGTCGCGCTGGACTTCGTCTCGCGGATCCGCGGCCAGAAGAGGTACGACTCGATCGACGACCTGGTGCAGGAGATCGGCCGGGACACCGAGCGAACCCGCGGCCTGCTTGCTGATTCCGACCACTGATAAACTGCCCGTCGACATCGGCGCGTGCTGCGGTTCGCGGTGGCCGCGCTGTGAATTCATGATCGCGGACCTATTGATGGGAATGTTTCATGGCGCTTACTGCCGAGCAGAAAAAAGAGATTCTGAAGTCCTACGGTCTGCATGAGACCGACACCGGGTCGCCCGAGGCGCAAATCGCAATGCTGACCAAGCGTATCGCGGACCTCACCGAGCACCTCAAGGTTCACAAGCACGACCACCACTCGCGTCGCGGCTTGTTGCTGCTGGTGGGGCGCCGTAAGCGGCTCGTCAAGTACCTCACCCAGGTCGACGTGGAGCGTTACCGCTCGCTGATCGAGAGGTTGGGCCTGCGCCGCTAATCCGTGGCTCGTTAGTCGCCGCCACCGCCGCCTTGCTGGCCGGCATCGTCGGTGCGTTGACGGGGTGTTCGGCGGGAAGAAGTGGCTCCGACCTGACCGAATTCACAGTGGGGGATTGCCTCAAGCTCGGCGGCACCGCCGATCGTCCGGAGGCCGCCAAGGCACCGTGCGGGAGCCCGGCGTCCAACTTCAAGGTGGTGGCTGCGGTCGCCGAGCGGTCCCAGTGCCCGGCTGACGTGGATTCCTCCTACTCGACCCACAATTCGATCACCGGGTTGAACAACACTGTCTGCCTGGACATCGACTGGGTGATCGGCGGCTGCATGAGTGTCGATCCGCACCACACCGCCGATCCGGTTCGCGTCGACTGCAACGACACCGCGGTGCCGAATCGGCAGCGGGCCACCCAGATCCTCACCGGCCTCGAACCGCCGGTCACCGTCGACCAGTGCACCAGCGGCCTGGGTTACACGTACTCCCAGCGACGGTTCGCCGTGTGCGTCGAGGACATCAGCAGCGCGCCCCGGAACTAGAGGTCGGACGTATCGAGGCAACGGGTTCGGCGCCGTAGCCAGAGTTAGCCGGTGTAGAGTGAGGACGTTCTCGGGCCGGTGGTCCGAGTAACTTGGTGCGGCTCACGCAGATCCGCGTGCGCCGTTCCAGCGAGTCACCATGCGTGTCACGGAGAGCAGCACTGTATCGGGCGGTCTTCGGTAGTGGCTGCCGGGCTCCCAGGATCTGGGGCAGGTCGGCAGCTTCGATCGATGGCCGTAGCCGTATTCAGACACTGCTCTCTGGTTTGCTGCACACGGGATCCGCGAAACAGCTGATTAACCAAGAGAGGCCGCACTGACGTTATGTCTGCGACTGAAATCGAAGAAGGTGTCTTCGAGTCAACCGCCACCATCGACAACGGGAGCTTCGGCACCCGCACCGTCCGGTTCGAGACGGGACGCCTGGCCTTGCAGGCCGCCGGCTCGGTAGTCGCCTACCTGGACGAAGAGAACATGCTGCTGTCGGCGACGACCGCCAGCAAGAACCCCAAAGAGCATTTCGACTTCTTCCCACTGACCATCGATGTCGAAGAGCGGATGTACGCCGCGGGACGCATCCCGGGCTCGTTCTTCCGTCGTGAGGGCCGGCCCTCCACCGACGCGATCCTGACCTGCCGGCTGATCGACCGGCCGCTGCGCCCGTCGTTCGTCGACGGCCTGCGTAACGAGATCCAGGTCGTCGTGACGATCCTGAGCCTGGACCCGAACGACCTGTACGACGTGCTGGCGATCAATGCCGCCTCGGCATCCACCCAGATCTCCGGCCTGCCCTTCTCCGGACCGGTCGGGGGCGTCCGAGTGGCGCTCATCGACGGCACCTGGGTTGCTTTCCCCACCGTCGAGCAGCTCGAGCGGGCGGTATTCGACATGGTCGTGGCCGGCCGCATAGTCGGCGCTGATGACGAAAAAGACGTGGCGATCATGATGGTCGAGGCCGAGGCCACCGAGAACGTCATCGAGCTCGTCGAAGGCGGTGCCCAGGCGCCGACGGAAACCGTGGTCGCCGAGGGTCTCGAGGCCGCCAAGCCGTTCATCGCCGCGTTGTGCACCGCGCAGCAGGAGCTGGCCGACGCGTCTGGCAAATCGGGGAAGGCGACGAAAGAATTTCCGACCTTCCCCGACTACGAGGAAGACGTCTACTACTCGGTGGCCTCGGTGGCCACCGACGAGCTGACCGAGGCGCTGTCGATCGGCGGCAAGGCCGAGCGCGACAGGCGCACCGAGGAGATCAAGGCGCAGGTGCAGGAGCGCCTCGCCGGGACCTACGAGGGTCGGGAGAAGGAGATCGGCGCCGCGTTCCGCTCACTGACCAAGAAGCTGGTCCGCCAGCGCATCCTCACCGACCACTTCCGCATCGACGGCCGCGGCATCACCGACATCCGCGCGTTGTCGGCCGAGGTCTCGGTGGTTCCGCGGGCGCACGGCAGCGCGCTGTTCGAGCGCGGCGAGACCCAGATCCTGGGTGTGACCACGCTGGACATGGTCAAGATGGCCCAGCAGATCGACTCGCTCGGTCCTGAGACGTCCAAGCGCTACATGCACCACTACAATTTCCCGCCGTTCTCCACCGGCGAGACCGGCCGCGTCGGCTCGCCCAAGCGGCGCGAGATCGGGCACGGCGCCCTGGCCGAGCGGGCCCTGATGCCGGTGCTGCCCAGCGTCGAGGAATTCCCCTATGCCATCCGGCAGGTGTCCGAGGCCCTGGGCTCCAACGGTTCGACGTCGATGGGATCGGTCTGTGCGTCCACGCTGGCGCTGCTCAACGCCGGGGTGCCGCTCAAGGCGCCGGTGGCCGGCATCGCGATGGGTCTGGTCTCCGACGATGTCGAGGTGGATGGCAACACCGAGCGCCGGTTCGTCACCCTGACCGACATCCTCGGTGCCGAGGACGCCTTCGGCGACATGGACTTCAAGTGCGCCGGCACCAAGGACTTCGTCACCGCCCTGCAGCTGGACACCAAGCTGGACGGGATCCCGTCAAAGGTCCTGGCAGGTGCGCTCGCCCAGGCCAAGGACGCCCGTCTGACGATTCTGGAAGTCATGGCCGAGGCCATCGACCGGCCCGACGAGATGAGCCCGTACGCGCCCCGGGTCACCACCATCAAGGTCCCGGTGGACAAGATCGGTGAGGTCATCGGGCCCAAGGGCAAGGTCATCAACGCGATCACCGAGGAGACCGGCGCCCAGATCTCGATCGAGGACGACGGCACCGTGTTCGTCGGCGCCACCGACGGGCCCTCCGCGCAGGCCGCGATCGACCGTATCAACGCCATCGCAAATCCGCAGCTGCCGACGGTCGGGGAGCGGTTCCTCGGAACCGTGGTCAAGACAACCGATTTCGGTGCGTTCGTGTCGCTGCTGCCCGGCCGTGACGGTCTGGTCCACATCTCGAAGCTCGGCAAGGGCAAACGGATCGCGAAGGTCGAGGACGTGGTCAACGTCGGTGACAAGCTGCGCGTGGAGATCGCCGACATCGACAAGCGGGGGAAGATCTCGCTGGTCCTGGTGGACGACGACGCCGCCGCAGCTGCCGAGCCCGCCGGAGCAGCGCCCGCCGATGCCGCGACGGTCAGCAGCTGACATCGGGGGCGCTCCGCCCCCGGAAAAAGGAGCGGTGCGTCGCACCACGCTGCCGGGCGGTCTGCGGGTCGTCACTGAATACTTGCCTGCCGTGCGCTCGGCATCGGTCGGTGTCTGGGTCGGGGTGGGATCGCGCGACGAGGGCACCACGGTGGCCGGTGCCGCGCACTTCCTCGAGCATCTGCTGTTCAAGGCGACCCCGACCCGCACCGCGGTAGACATCGCCCAGTCGATGGACGCCGTCGGCGGCGAGCTCAACGCCTTCACCGCCAAGGAACACACCTGCTACTACGCGCACGTGCTGGACACCGACCTGGCGCTGGCGCTCGATCTGGTCGCCGACGTCGTTCTCAATGGCCGCTGCGCCCCTGACGATGTCGAACTGGAACGCGACGTGGTCCTCGAGGAGATCGCCATGCGCGACGACGACCCCGAGGACGCGCTGGCCGACATGTTCATGACGGCGTTGTTCGGCGACCATCCGGTGGGTCGTCCGGTGATCGGCAGCGCGCAGTCGGTGTCGTCGATGTCGCGCTCCCAGTTGCACTCTTTCCATCTGCGCCGCTACACCCCCGAGCGGATGGTCGTGGCGGTGGCCGGCAACGTCGACCACGACGAGGTCGTCGGGCTGGCGCGCGAGCACTTCGCGGGCCGGCTGGTCCGCGGACGCCGGCCCGTTGCGCCCCGCAAGGGCGCGGGCCGGGTGACCGGTGACCCCGGACTCGTGCTGGTCAGCCGCGACGCTGAGCAGACCCATGTGTCGCTGGGCGTCCGCACGCCCGGACGGGGCTGGGAGCACCGGTGGGCGATGTCGGTGTTGCATACCGCGTTGGGCGGCGGCCTGTCCTCCCGGTTGTTCCAGGAGATCCGCGAGGCGCGGGGACTGGCGTACTCGGTCTACTCCTCGCTGGACATCTTCGCCGACAGCGGCGCGCTGTCGGTGTATGCCGCCTGTTTGCCGGAACGGTTCGCCGACGTCATGAAGATCACCACCGCGGTCCTGGAATCGGTGGCCCGCGACGGCATCACCGAGGAGGAATGTCGCATCGCCAAGGGTTCGCTGCGCGGCGGGTTGGTGCTGGGCCTGGAGGATTCCGGCTCCCGCATGAGCCGGATCGGCCGCAGCGAATTGAACTACGGTGCACATCGCAGCATCGAACACACGCTGCGGCAGATCGAGAAGGTCACCCTCGACCAGGTCAACATGGTGGCCCGGCGGCTGCTGAACAAGAGTTACGGCGCTGCCGTCCTGGGTCCCTATAGCGCGAAACGATCGCTGCCCCAACAACTTCGAGCGATGGTAAGTTAACCCGATGGTTTTGGGTTTCTGGGACATTGCCGCGCCCATTGTGGGTGCGCCGATGGCCGGTGGCCCGGGGACGCCGGAGCTGGCCGCCGCGGTGTCGAACGCCGGCGGGCTCGGTATGGTTGCCGGCGGCTATCTGACCGCCGAGCAGTTCGCCGACGACATCGCCAAGGCACGCGCCGCCACCACCGGCCCGATCGGGGTCAACCTGTTCGTACCGCAGCCCAGCGTCGCGGACTGGGTTCAACTCGAGTACTACGCCGAGGATCTCGAAGAGGTCGCCGATCACTACCGCGTCGAGGTGGGCCATCCGGTGCACGGCGACGACGACGATTGGGAGCGCAAGCTCGAGGTGGTGGCTGACGTGCGCCCGGAGATGGTGTCGTTCACCTTCGGGGCCCCGCCGCCGGATGTCATCCGGAGGTTGAGTGCGCAAGGGCTGTTGGTGTCGGTCACGGTGACCTCGGCCTACGAGGCTGGGGTGGCCATCGCGGCCGGCGCGGACAATCTGGTCGTGCAAGGGCCCGCGGCCGGTGGGCATCGCGGCACTTTCGCGCCCGACATGGAGCCCGGCGCCGAGTCGCTGCACCAGTTGCTGGACCGGATCGGTCACGCGCACGACGTGCCGCTGATCGCGGCGGGCGGTCTGGGTACCGTGGAACAGATCGCGGCGGCGTTGCGCAGGGGAGCCGTCGCCGCGCAGATCGGTACCGCGCTGCTGCTGGCCGACGAGGCCGGCACGCACCCGGCCTACCGGGTCGCGCTGAAGAACCCGGAGTTCGACTCGACCGTCGTCACCCGGGCGTTCTCCGGGCGCTACGCGCGCGGTCTGGCGAACAACTTCACGCGTCTACTCGATCATGTTGCGCCGCTGGGTTATCCGGAGGTCAACCAGATGACCAAGCCGATCCGGGCGGCCGCGATCGAGATGGAGGATCCGCACGGCACTAACTTGTGGGCGGGCGAGGCCTACCGGGAAGCCCGCACCGGGCCGGCATCCGATATCGTCAGCGCCCTGGCGCCCTACATCCGCTAGCCGGCCAGCACACCGGCCGGATCGGTGAACGGCAGCCCCAGGTCCTCGGCCGCATGGTCAGCCAGCAATGCGCCGGCATGAGTTGAAAGTCCTTTGGCCAGAGCCGGATCCGAGCGACACGCCGCCAGCCAGCCGTGATCGGCCAGCTTGAGTACGTAGGGCATGGTTGCGATGGTCAGCGCATAGGTCGACGTCTTGGGCACCGCGCTGGGCATGTTGGCCACACAGTAGAACAGAGTGTCGTGCACGGCGAACGTCGGTTCGTCGTGCGTGGTCGGCCGGGAGTCCTCGAAGCAGCCACCCTGGTCGATGGAGATGTCGACCAGCACTGCTCCCGGCTTCATCTGTGCCACAAGCGAATTCGGGATCAGGCTCGGCGCTTTCGCGCCCGGGACCAGGACCGCGCCGATGACCAGGTCGGCGCGTTTGACAGCGCCCTCGAGTTCGTAGGCCGACGAGTAGCGGGTGCCGATCCGGCCGGCGAACTCCGCGTCGAGCAACCGGAGTTTGGTGAGATTGACGTCGAGCACCATGACGGATGCGCCCATGCCGCTGGCGACGCGGGCGGCGTTGTAGCCGGCCGTACCGCCGCCGATCACCACGACGTCCGCGGGCTTGACCCCTGGCACCCCGCCCATCAACGCACCGCGCCCGCCCTTGGTCCGCATCAGGTGGTATGCCCCCACCTGCGCCGAGAGTCGCCCGGCCACTTCGCTCATCGGAGCCAGCAGCGGCAACGATCCGTCAGGGGTCTGGACCGTCTCGTAGGCGATCGACGTGGTTCCGGAAGCCAGCAGTGCCTCGGTGCAGGATCGGGAGGCGGCCAGGTGCAGGTAGGTGAAAAGCACCTGCCCCGAGCGCAGGCAGCCATATTCGGCCGGCAGCGGTTCCTTGACCTTCAGCAGCAATTCTGCCTCGGCCCACACTTGTGCCGCGGTGTCGGCCACCACGGCACCGGCCGCCTTGAATTCCGTATCGGAGAGGGCCGATCCTTCCCCGGCGCCGGCCTGGACCAGTACCTCGTGACCCCGCTGAGTCAGTTCGGCGACGCCGGCAGGGGTGATGGCTACCCGGAATTCGTTGTTCTTGATCTCGGTGGGGATACCGATACGCATGACCTCAAGTGTGAAGAAAATTCGAGATCCACGCAATCTGGATGGTGATTATTCTATAAAGTTCACCTGTGACCGATAAATCGACGGAATCTGCGGATCAAATGGCTAGCGCCCCGAAGGATGTTCGGCAGGCCGATCTCGACGACGTGGACCGCAGGATCCTGGCTCTGCTGCACGGCGATGCACGCATCACCAACAACGCCCTGGCCGAAACGGTCGGCATCGCGCCGTCGACATGCCATGGTCGCGTGCGCCGTCTGGTGGAGCTCGGCGTCATCCGCGGCTTCTACACCGACATCGACCCGGTGGCGGTGGGGTTGTCGCTGCAGGCGATGGTCGCGGTTCGACTTCATTCCAACGCCCGCCGCAAGCTGCGCGGTTTCATCGAGCAGATCCGCCGCAAGCGGCAGGTGGTCGATGTCTACTTCCTGGCCGGCGCAGACGATTTCATCCTGCACGTCGCGGCACGCGATACCCAGGATCTGCGTTCCTTCGTGGTCGAGAACCTCAACGCCGACGCCGATGTGGCAGGCACTCAAACGTCGTTGATCTTCGAGCATCTGCGCGGGGCTGCGCCGGTTTAGCGGCCGCCGGCCTGGCTATGATCAGGCCATGAGCGAGCCGTCTGTGACCGCGACCGTGCAGATCGACGCCAGTCCAGAGGTGGTCTACGGCCTGATCACAGACCTGCCGACATTGGCCGCGCTGGCCGAAGAAGCGGTGTCGATGGAGCTGCGCAAGGGTGAGGCGGTCACCGAGGGGGCGGTGTTCGTGGGCCGCAACGAGAACGGCAGCAAACGCTGGACGACGAAATGCACCGTCACCCACGCCGAACCCGGCAGGGTCTTCGCGTTCGATGTGCGGCACACGATTTTTCCGATCGCACGCTGGCAGTACGACATCGTCCCGGCCGGCGAAGGCTGCGAGGTCACCGAGAGCACGTGGGACCGGCGGCCCGCCTGGTTCGCCAAAGTGGCCGGTAAGGTCACCGGCTTAGCCGATCGGAAGGCCGCGAACGCCCAGCACATCGAGCTGACGCTGCAGCGGCTCAAGCAGCGGGCCGAAAAAAGGTAGTACCGCGGGTATCGCATACCTGTGGCTGTTCAGTACACTTGCCACTCGAGGCAAGGGGGCCGTGATGAGCGCAGTTGACGATCGGGCGGTGGGTCCGCACTCCAGACAGTCGGACGCTGCCGAGCATGAACGGCTGGTCCTGGAGGCTCGCGATGTGGAGTTCGACTGGTCTGCGCTGCCGTTCCACTATGTGCCCGGCCAGCCGATGGCCACCCATGTCCTCAACGTGCTGCACCTGCTGCTGCCCGCCGGAGAGGAGTTCTTCGTCGACGTCTTCAAGCAGACCCTTCCGCTGATCAAGGATGACCAACTGCGCCTCGACGTGCTTGGATTCATCGGGCAGGAGGCGATGCATTCGCAGGCGCACTCCGGCGTCCTCGCCCACTTCGATGCGCAGGGCATTGACGTGACGCCGTTCACCGACCAGGTGCGCTGGCTGTTCGGCAAGCTCCTGGGAAACAAGCGGCATCGCAGCGTACGTCGCCAGCACGGTTGGTTGTTGGAGCAGGTTGCGTTCATCGCGGCCATCGAGCACTACACCGCCGTGCTGGGGGAGTGGATTCTGGATTCGCCCGCGCTGGACGCCGTCGGCACCGACCCGGTGATGCTGGACATGCTGCGCTGGCACGGGGCCGAAGAGGTCGAACACAAGGCCGTGGCGTTCGACACCATGAAACATCTGCGGGCCGGGTACTGGCGGCAGGTCCGTGCCCAGCTCGCGGTGACGCCGGTGCTCACGCTGTTATGGATTCGCGGGGTGCGGTTCATGTTCTCGGTGGACCCGTGCGTGCCGCCGGGCACCAAGGCGCGCTGGCGCGATTTCTTGCGGGCCGCGCGACGTGGGTTGGTGCCCGGGCCGCTGCGGTTGATCAGCATTGTCGGTTCCTACTATCGACCAGGTTTCCACCCATCTCAACTGGGCGGGCTGAAGCGAGCCGTCGATTATCTGGCGGTGTCGCCGGCGGCGCGCGCCTCGCACTGAAACATGGCTGAGATCAACGCATCTGACGGTGTCGTCCTGGCAGTGCACCGTTACAACGACCTGGACCCGGCGCGCCCGACCATCCTGGCCCTCCATGGCTACCCGGACAACCACCACGTCTGGGACGGTGTGGCCGAACTGCTCGCGCAGCGCTGCAACGTCGTCGCCTACGACGTCCGGGGCGCGGGCGAATCATCCTCTCCGGCAACCAGGTCCGGCTACCACCTGGACCAGTTGGTAGCCGACATCGGTGCCGTGATCGACAGCCTGGGCGTCGAGCGGGTGCACCTGCTGGCGCATGACTGGGGTTCGGTCCAGGCATGGTCGGCGGTCACCGACGACACCGTGATGCCCAGAGTCGCCTCCTTCACCTCCATCTCGGGTCCGCACGTGCGCCATATCGGCCAGTTCGTGCGCTCGGCGCGCACTCCGCGCGATGTCGCCCGGGTAGTCAGACAGGCGACGTCATCGGTGTACGTCGGATTCTTCCTGAGCCCCGGGCTCCCGGAGCTGTTCTTCCGGTCCGGGCTCGGAGTGAAAGTCGTTGAGGGTCTTGAACGAGTGGGGCGTTCGAGCACGATGAGCCGCCGAGTCACGTCGCCGCGCACGATCGGCGATTACGTCAACGGTTTGAACCTGTATCGCGAAAACCTGCCCGCCCCACTGGTGGCGCCGGGCGAGGATGTCCGGCAGACCACGGTCCCGGTGCAGGTGTTGATCCCCGGCAAAGACCTCTTCATCACCCCGGCCCTGCAGCGGTACGTCGGTGCGATACCACCGACCGGCCGGGTCGTCCCGATCCAGGGTGGGCACTGGGTGGTGACGTCGCGCCCCGACGTCATCGCGCGGCTGACCGCGGAGTGGATCGACCAGGTCGTCGGCGGCAAGCCGGAATCAGGGCTGCGGGGTGGCCCCCGTGAGGTGGGCGGCAAGCTGGCGCTGGTCACCGGGGCGGGGGCGGGCATCGGCCGTGCGACCGCCGTGGAATTGGCCCGCAACGGTGCGGCCAAGGTCGTGATCGTGGACCGTGACCCCGGGGCTGCCGACGAAACGGCGGATGCGGTTCGCGCGGCCGGCGCCCAGGCCGCCGTCTACCAGGCCGACGTCAGTGACGAAGACATGATGAACGATCTTGCCGCGCAGGTCCATCACGATCACGGTGTGGTCGACATCCTGGTGAACAACGCCGGCATCGGAATGGCGGGCCGGTTCCTGGAGACGACGTCGCGGCACTGGGACGACATCATTGCGGTCAACCTCCGCGGCGTGATCACCGGCAGCCGGGCCTTCGGCGCCCAGATGGTGAAGCGCGGTGAGGGCGGGACCATCATCAACCTTTCCTCGGCCGCGGCGTTCCTGCCGTCGAAGTCGATGGTGGCCTACAGCACGACGAAGGCGGCAGTGCTGGGATTCAGCGAGGCCTTGCGCGCCGATCTCGCCGACGAGGGCATCACCGTCACGGCGGTGTGCCCGGGTTTCGTCAATACCAATATCGCCAAGAACACCGTCTACGCCGGCATGTCGGCGGAGCAACAGGATCGGGCCCGAGCGAAGGCGGACGCGACCTACCGGCGGCGCAATTACGCTCCGGAAGCCACCGCCAGGGCCATCGTCAAATCCATCAGGACCGGGCCCGCCGTGCTGCCCGTCGCTCCGGAGTCCAGGCTCGGTTATGCGATGCGGCGCATCAGCCCGTCCGCCATTCGGTTGCTGGCTCGCCTGGACATCCGGCAGCAGTAGGGGAATGACTGTGCCGGACAGCATCTGGACGAGCAGGCCCGCCGACCTTTATGGCCGTCGCGAACACGACCGCTTCTTCACCGTGTTGTGTGGTATTCGCACCGTGATGGGGGGGCTCTCAGCCGCATCGCGGTGGAAGCCCTCTCGGGTGACGCCCGTGCCGCGCACCCACCGTGCGCGGGTCATCGAGCGTAGGCTCGTCGCGCCCGATGTCGTCGCCCTGACGTTGGCTGACAAGGACGGCGGGTTGCTGCCCTCCTGGACGCCGGGCGGGCATATCGACGTGCAGCTGCCCTCGGGGCGTCGTCGGCAGTACTCGCTGTGCGGACCGCCCGGACGACGGACCGACTACCGCATCGCGGTGCGGCGCATCGCCGACGGCGGCGGCGGGTCGATCGAGTTGCACGACGCCTTCGATGTCGGTGACACGCTGCTTTTCGAAGGTCCCCGCAACGCTTTCTATCTCGGCACGTCGGAGCGCGACGTGTTGTTCGTGATCGGGGGCATCGGCGTGACGCCCATCCTGCCGATGATGCGGGTCGCGGCCCAGCGCGGAATCAATTGGCGGGCAATCTATGCCGGTCGCACCCGGGAGTACATGCCGCTGCTGGACGAAGTGCTGTCGGTGGGCCCCGAGCGGGTGACGGTGTGGGCCGATGACGAGCGTAGGGGGTTGGCGTCGGTGGATCAGCTGCTCGCCGGTGCCGGGCCGACGACCGCGGTGTACGTCTGCGGACCGGCCGCCATGCTCGAAGCGGTCCGGGTGGCCCGCGACCAACACGCCAATGCGCCACTGCATTACGAGCGATTCAGTCCCGCGCCGGTCATCGACGGAACTCCCTTCGAGTTGGAGCTGGCGCGCTCGCGTCAGGTACTGAGCGTCCCCGCCAATCGCTCGGCGCTCGAGGTCATGCTTGACCGGGATCCGATGACTCCCTACTCGTGCCGGCAGGGATTCTGCGGCACCTGTAAGGTCAAAGTCGTTGCGGGGCAGGTGGATCGGCGTGGCCGTACCGTCGAAGCCGCCGACGAAATGCTGGTCTGCGTCTCCCGCTCCGAAGGTGGCCGGCTGGTGATCGACCGCTAGAACACGCCTTTTTCGGTCAGCGTATCGGCAAACTTCGTCAGGTCGGCGGCGAACAATCGGGGTTGTTCGAAGGCGGCGAAGTGGCCGCCGCGGTCGTGGACGGTGTAGTGAACAAGGTTGTATCGCGCTGCGGCCCACGCGCGCGGGGTTTGCAGCATCTCGCCGGGGTAGACGGCGTAGCCGGTCGGGACGTCGACGCGGCCGGTCCATTCGTTGAGTGGGCCGGTGCCGGCCCGCGCGGATTCGCAATACATGCGGGCGGCCGAGGTGGCGGTGCCGGTGAGCCAGTAGAACATCAGGTTGTCGATCAGCCGGTCGGTGCTGATGGGCATGCCGTCGGAGATGTCGCACCAGGCGTGGAACTTCTCGAGTATCCAGCCGGCCAGACCCAGCGGGGAGTCGTCCAGGCCGTAACCCAGCGAATGTGGCCGTGTCGACTGTACTTCCATGTACCCGGTGCCGTCCTTGATTCGTTCGACGCCGGCCGCCATGGCCGCCCATTCGGATTCGGTGACGTCCGCCAGCAGCGCCTGATCGTTTTGGTCCGGCGGTGCGAACAGCATGTTGGTGTGAATCGCAACGGCGTGCTGCGGGTAGTGCTCACCGAGATGGCGGGTGACCAGTGCGCCCCAGTCGCCGCCTTGCGCGACATAGCGGTCATATCCCAGCTGGGCCATCACCCCGGCGACGGCAGCGGCGACATTCGCGACGTCCACCCCGCGCTCTTTCGTGGGGCCGGAGAACCCGTAGCCCGGCATCGACACCAAAACCACGTGAAATCGCTTTCGCAGTAACGGCAGCACGTCGAGAAACTCCACCACCGAGCCCGGCCAACCGTGCGTAATGACCAGCGGGACAGCATCGTTGAGCTCTGAGGTGGCATGCAGGAAGTGCACTCGCTGCCCGGCGGCCTCGGTGAGGAACGAACCGGCAGCGTTGACTTCGGCTTCGGTGGCCCGCCAATCGTAGCGATGCAGCCAGTGATCGACGACGTTTCTCAGGAATGCCTGCTCGGTGCCGTAATCCCAATCTGCTCCGGCGATTTCGGCCGGCCAGCGCGCCATGCTGAGGCGGCGGCGTAGGTCATCGAGTTGGGACTGGGGTACCTCGATGGGGTAGGGCCGCACCGATGAGCCAATCGTCGGGGCGATCAGTGAAGCCACGGCGGGAGTGCTCGCCGGAGCCGCAACCTTGGTTGTTCCCTGCTCGGCTGCCCAACGATACAGCCGGTAGCCCACGTGCGGCACCGTCACGCCGGGCAGTGGCTTCCACACGTAGGTCCGGTCGTCCAGTTCGAAGCCGTGCTTTTCGTAGAAGTTGCGGGCCTTCTGGTTCTTGTCGGCGGCCCACAGGATGATGTCGTTGTCCGGGTAGGTGCGCAGCACCTTGTTCAGCAGCATGCTCCCGATGCCGTGCCGCTGGTTGTCATCCGCGATGTACAGCGCGTCGATTTGAATGTGGTTGGGATTCGACAGGTCCGGACCGAACAGCGTCATCCCCAGTAGCTTGCCTCGCGCCTCGGCCATCAACATCTGCCAGCCGCCGCGTTTGAGTGTCGACGGGTAGAAGGTCTCGGCCCAGGTCTTCGGCGTGCTGATCATGTCCAGCACGTGTGTGGCCACGATGCCCTTCCAGGACTGTCGCCAAACCGGATAGTGCATCGCGGCGACCCGGGCGAAATCCTTCGGCTTGGCCTCGCGGATCCGAATTTCGCTGGATCTCACGTCCGCACCTCCGCTTGTTGGGTCTGCCTCTCGACCTCTCAGCCTAGAGAGGTGAGGGTGTGTCTTGTTTTGGCACATGGCTACGGCCCCGCCCGTTCGTCGTCGTTGTCGTCGAGGAGGCGTTCGGGGTGGTGGTAGTCGTTGGTGCGGGGTCCGCCGTGGTCGAACCCCGCGGGTGGGGTCCAGGCGGTGCGGTGGTTGGTGAGTTTGGTTGTTTTCCACCCTTTTCCGATGAGTTTGTGGTTGGGAGCGCAGGCCAGGGTGAGGGTGTCGATGTTGGTCTGCCCGCCGATGGCCCATTCGATGATGTGGTGGACTTCGCATTTGTCGGCGGGAACGTCGCAGCCGGGGTGCGTGCAGCCCCGTTCGGCGGCGAACAGGGCGAGGCGTTGGTCGGCTGAGGCGATGCGGCGGCTACGGCCCAGGTAGAGGGGCCGGTTGGAATGTCCGTCGAAGATGGCGAGGTAGTGGTAGGCGCGGGTCGCCATCGTAATGAGGTCGCGCATGGGAATCACGGTGCCGCTGGCGGTAACGCCGTGGCCGGTGGCGGTGGTGAGTTCTTGCAGGGTGGTGGTGACGACGAGCGTGACGGGTAGGCCGTTGTGTTGTCCGAGGGCGGGGTTGCCGAGTTGACCGCGGACCAATGCGCACAGGGCGTCGTGTTGTCGTTGCCCGGTGGTGCGCGTGTCGGTGCCGGCTGCATCATCGCTGGGCTGACCCGTAGGGCAGGGGGTTTGGTTGTCGGGGTGGCACATGCCGGGGGCGGCGAAGCGGGCCAGCCAGGCGTCGATGTTGGCACGCAGTTCGGGGGTCGCGATCAGGGTGCCTTCGCTCATGCCGTCGGCGCGCTGGGGTTTCCAGGTGAAGCGGCGTTGGCGGGCGCGGTCGCGCTCGGAGAACTTGCCGTCGGGGTCGATCAGGACGGCGGCGCGTTTGGCGGCTTTATCGAGTTGGTCGGGGCGCAGGTGGGTGGCCTGGCGGGACAGTAGCTGTTCGGCGCGTTCAACAACAGCGGCGGGGATGTCGGCGGGCAGGTCGTGGATGAAGGCTTGGATGACGCGCAGGTGCTGGGCGTCGAGCATGCCGTCGCGCCATTGCCGGGCGGTGGCGGGCAATTCGGGAGGCAACTCCTGGCCGGTGAGCGTGGTTCGGGGGGCCAGTTGGGCGGCGTCGCGGATGCGGCGGCGGGCTTCGGTGTAGCTGATGCGACACCAGTCGGCGATGACCTGGTGGGCGGGTCCGCCGATGTCGCCGGGGTCTTCGCCGGCGAGACTGTGAATGATGTCGTGGCAGAGCACGGCTTGGTTGCGGCGGGAGGTTTCGAGGCGTTCCAGCGCGCGGCATCGCACGACGGGGTCGAGGGCCGAATGGTCTAGTTCCCGGAGTGCGGCGACCGCGGAGTCGAGTGCGTCAAACGCGGCGACCACTTCCACCGGCGCCGTGATCGCACTCATGTTCGAATCATATTTCGGGAGCAGGCGCCGTGCCGCTGCAGAACCCCAACCTGTGGACCAATCTCCGACTGTGGATAAAACCCAGCCCAGTAGGCTTCACGCCATGCGGGTAGGCGTGCTGGGAGCCAAGGGAAAAGTCGGTGCGACGATGGTGCGTGCGGTTCGGGCCGCCGATGATCTGACCCTGTCGGCGGAGGTGGACGCGGGTGACGCGCTGAGCCTGTTGACCGACAGCGCCACCGAGGCCGTCATCGACTTCACCCACCCCGACGTCGTGATGGATAATCTAAAATTTGTGATCGACAACGGAATTCACGCCGTCGTGGGTACCACGGGCTTCACCGATGAACGGGTCGAACAGGTACGGTCGTGGCTCGCCGGAAAGCCCGGAATCTCCGTGCTGATCGCGCCGAATTTCGCGATCGGCGCGGTGTTGTCGATGCACTTCGCCAAACAGGCCGCGCCGTTTTTCGACTCGGTCGAGGTCATCGAACTGCATCACCCGCACAAGGCCGATGCGCCCTCGGGTACCGCGACCCGGACCGCCAAGCTGATCGCCGAAGCCCGAAAAGGCTTGCCGCCCAACCCGGATGCCACCAGCGCCAGCCTGCCGGGCGCACGCGGCGCCGACGTCGACGGTGTGCCGGTGCACGCGGTACGACTGGCCGGACTGGTCGCCCATCAGGAGATCTTGTTCGGTACCGAGGGCGAGACATTGACCATCCGGCATGACAGCCTGGATCGCACGTCCTTCGTGCCCGGCGTGCTGCTGGCGGTACGTCGCATCCGGGAGCATCCGGGACTGACCATAGGCCTAGAGCCACTGCTCAATCTGCAATGACGCGGACGCTGCGCATACAACTGCTCATCGTCTTCCTTTGTGTGGCGATGCTGGTGTATTTCGTCCTGCTCGGCCGCATCGCCCTGCTGATGATCGGTTCGGGGCGCCCCGCTGCGGTGGGCCTGGGCGTAGCCCTGCTGATCATGCCGTTCCTGGGCCTGTGGGCGATGGTCGCGACACTGCGGGCCGGTTTCGCCCACCAGAAGCTGGCCCGCCTGATCGCCGAAGACGGACTGGAACTCGACGTCAGCGCGCTGCCCAGGCGAGCCTCGGGCCGTATCGAACGCAGTGCCGCCGACTCCTTGTTCGCGGCCGTTCGCGCCGAACTGGAGAACGATCCCGACAACTGGCGGTGCTGGTACCGGCTGGCGCGGGCCTACGACTACGCGGGGGATCGGCGTCGGGCCCGGGAGGCGATGAAGGCGGCGGTGCAGCTGGAGGCGCAAGGGTGACCAGGCTGCTCGTCGTCCATCACACGCCGTCGCCGCATTGCCAGGAGATGTTCGAGGCGGTGGTGGCCGGAGCCACCGACCCGGAGATCGAGGGTGTGGAGGTGATCCGGCGTCCGGCCCTCACCGTGTCGCCGGTCGAGATGCTGGAAGCCGACGGGTACCTCCTCGGTACCCCGGTCAACCTCGGATACATCAGCGGCGCCCTCAAACACGCCTTCGACCAGTCGTATTACCAAATCCTCGACTCCACCCGCGGCCGTCCGTACGGCCTGTGGCTGCACGGCAACCAAGGAACCGAGGGAGCGCAGCGAGCGGTCGACGGGATCGCCGCGGGGCTGGGTTGGGTGAAGGCCGCCGATGACGTGGTGGTGTCGGGGAAGCCGGCCAGGGCGGACGTGGAGGCGTGCTGGAACCTTGGCGCGACGGTCGCCGCGACGTTGATGGGCTGAGTGTCGGGGGTGAGAAATGACAACGAGCGGCTCCCGCTCGGCCGTTGCGTATGGATTGGCTGGAACGCATCGGCGGGCTGATCCAGGGCCAGCGCCGAGCCGGTGCCGATCGGTCCGTGCCGGTCGAACAGCCGTAATGACTCTGAGCCGCCAGCCCCACGTACTCGCCGTCGGGCAACCGGGTCGCGGTGACGGTGTAATCGGCGTTGATATAGCGCAGTCCGCCTGTGCCCCAATGAGTTAGCGAACCGGTCCCATCACCGGCAAAGCTAGGCGGCCCATGCTCGCACCCCGCCGCCCTCGGGCCATCGGACTGGCCCGTAGAGGTCACCGCCGGCGGTGAACTACGCAGCAGCTTCCTGAATCGGCACCGCTACGACGATAGGGCAGGCGCGGTCCGGCATCGGCAGAAGTCCCCGCCAGGAGTGGACCAAGGCCTCTGTCTCGAGGCCTGTCGTGCGAGCAGGCTCGATCAGTATGGCGACCTACACCAAGCCGCGCGTTCGAGACGCGGTCCGACACTTCAACAAGCATGTCCTCAACCCGGCCATGATGGCTGTAGCCGGCCGCAGCTATTGGTACGCGTCGGTGATCGAGCACACCGGCCGAAATTCGGGACGACACTACGCGACCCCGATCGTCGCAGTCCCGGTCCCGGACGGCCTCGTCGTGCCGCTGCCCTACGGCACGGGCGTCGACTGGCTGCGCAATGTGCTTGCCGCCGGCTCCGCGACGATCAGGTGCAAAGGCCGGACCTACCACGTGGCGCGACCGGAAGTAGTCGACGCAGCCGCCGTCGAACCCGAATTGCCGGCGGCGCGGAGCAAGGTTTTTCGCACCTTCCACGTCGACAGCTATGTCAAATTTTCACTGGTCTGAGCCTCGGGTAGCTCCTACCGTTGAGAAGTAGGCGACGGCAGGTGAGGAACGGGCATGCCCCCAGTGGTGGAGATTTCGCGCAGTGGCAACCCCTTCCCGCGCACCGGGATCACCGTCGATGAGAACGGCGTGCCTCAGTACGACGGCATCCCCGCCACGCTGCTCGACATGCTCGCCGACCAGGTCAGTGTCCGCCCGCACAGCGAAGCCGTGGTCGAACTGGGCGCAGATCGGCTGACCTACCAACAACTCTGGGACCGGGCTTCGCGGGTAGCCGGCGGTTTGCGCGCCGGCGGTCTGAAACCCGGTGACCGCGTCGCGGTGCGCTACCCGGCGGGAATCGACTGGGTGCTTGCGTTCTGGGGCACGGTGATGGCCGGCGGCATTGTGGTCGCGGTCAATACGCGATCGGCGCGGCCCGAGGTCGATTTCGTGCTGTCGGACGCCGGGGCGCACGTTGATCTCAACGCGGACACCCCACAGCCGGACGGTCGGCCATACGTCGCCGAACAGCTCGGCCCGAAAGACGTTGCCGCCCTGTTCTACACGTCGGGAACCACCGGACATCCCAAGGGCGTGCCCACCACTCACGAAGCGTTCGTCACCAACACCGAGAACGGAATTCGGTGTCTGGACCAGCCGCGGGATCTCGGCGAGAACCTGCGCACCCTGATCTCGGTGCCGCTTTTTCACGTGACCGGTTGCAACTCACAACTTCTGGCCGCGACGCGACTCGGTGGAGCGGCGGTGATCATGCCCGCGCTCAACCTCGACGAATTGGTTGCCACGCTGGCCGCCGAGCATATCTCGGTGATGGTCACTGTTCCGGCGATCTACGCGTTGTTGCTCCGACACAAGGACTTCGCCACGGTAGATGTGTCCGGTGTCCGCTGGGTCGGTTACGGCGGTGCACCCATCGCGCCATCGTTGGTCCGGTCGGTCAAGAACGCGTTTCCGCACGCCGCCGTGTTCAACGGGTACGGCATGACCGAGACCGCCTCGCTGATGACCGTGCTGCCCGACGCCGAGGCCATCGAGCACGCCGACTCGGTCGGATATGCGGTGCCCTCGGTGGATCTGGGCGTGATCCCGCACCAAGACGGTGAACTCATCGGCGAATTGGTGGCCAGGGGCGCCAACGTCACCACCGGGTACTGGAACCGGCCGGAGGCCACTGCCAGCACCGTCGTGGACGGTTGGCTGCATACCGGTGACGTGGTCCGTGTCGACGAGGCCGGACGGGTGCACATCATCGACCGGCTCAAGGACATCATCAACCGCGGCGGCGAGAACATCTCCAGCGTCGAAGTCGAAGCGGCGCTCCTGGCGTCGCCCGGCGTCGTCGACGCGTGCGTTCTCGGGGTGCCGGACGAGGTCATGGGCGAGAAGGTCGGCGCGGTGCTGTTCGGGGAGCAGGTCGACGTGCCGGCCGTCCTCGAACACTGCCGGGGGCAGCTCGCCGACTACAAGGTTCCCCAGTACGTCACGGTGGTGACGACTCCATTGCCACGCAATGCCGGCGGGAAGCTGCTCAAAGGCAAGCTCCGCGAACAGGTCCAGTGGGGTTCCGCGCTCCGGTGAGCTGACGCGCTACCCGCCATCAATCGCCAGGATTCTCGTGCTGCATGCGTCGTTTTGGAGCGAATACCACAGCAAGATGACACGCTCGATATGGCGGCGTTACGAAGCCGTGAACCGACTTTGATGCGCGGTTCTCACGAACGGGGGTGTGAATCATCAACAGTCACGAATCTCACTGTCCGCCCGGATATTTGAGGAGCAACGAATGTCTTTCTTAACCGCACAGACTCAAGAGCTGGCCGCCGCGGCGGGAAAGCTGCAGACGGTCGGCGCTCAGCAGGCCGCCCAGAATGCGGCTGCCGCGGCCCCGACCACCGGCGGGGTGATCCCGGCGGCAGCCGATGAGGTTTCTGCGCTGCAGGCATCGCTGTTCGCCGCGTACGGCGCCCTTTATCAGCAAGTCAGCGCCGAAGCGACAGCCCTGTACGACGCCTTCGTCAACACCCTGGGAGTCAGCGCCCAGACGTATGCCGCTACCGAGGTGGCCAACTCTGCCGCCGCGGCCTCGTCGCTGCCGGGCGCCACGGCTTTGCCCAGCGCCGTGACGGATTCGCCGCTGGCCAACGTGGCCAACATCGTCAACATCGGCGTCGGAAACTGGGCGTCCGCCGCGTCGAACCTGGTGGGGATGGCGAACGGTGGTCTGATGCCTCCGCTCGAAGAGAACGCAGCGACCGCCGCCACCGACAGTGCGGCTCTGCCCGGCGCTGCAGGGATCGGTGCCGGTCAGGCGCCGGCCGCGGCCGGGTCGGGTGGAGCGTTCCCGATCGGGGCCATGTCGGTGCCCCCGACGTTGGCCGGCCCGGCGAGCCTGGTGTTCGGCACTGCGCCGGCGTCGGTCGGCTGGACCGCCGCGGCGGCGCAGACGCCTGGCGCCACGACAGTGTTGCCCGGGATGCCGGGGATGGTGCCCACGAGCCGAAGTAGTACGGGGTTCGGGGCACCGCGCTACGGCGTCAAACCGATCGTCATGACCCGCCCGGTAACCGGTTGACTTCGAAAGGAATTGACGACGATGGATTTCGGAGCATTGCCCCCGGAGGTCAACTCCGTGCGGATGTACACCGGTGCCGGTGCTGCGCCGATGATGGCAGCCGCCACGGCGTGGAACGGTCTTGCGGTCGAGTTGAGCGCCACGGCGGACTCCTTCGGGTCAGTGGTCGCGCAGTTGACGGCCGAGCAGTGGATGGGTCCCGCCTCGCTTTCCATGGCAGCGGCGGCTCAGCCCTTTCTGGCCTGGCTGACCAGTACCGCTGAATCCGCCGCGTTGGCTGGATCGCAGGCCGTGGCCTCGGCTGCCGCGTTCGAGATGGCCTATGCCATGACGGTCCCGCCGGGTGAGGTGGCGGCCAACAGGGCCCTGCTGTCGATGCTGGTGGCGACCAACGTGTTGGGGCAGAACACGCCGGCAATCGCAGTCACCGAGGCACAGTACGGCGAGATGTGGGCGCAAGACGCGTTGGCCATGTACGGGTATGCAGCGTCGTCGGCGGCAGCGGGGAAGCTGAATCCTTTGGCACCACCGGCGCAGGCGACCAGCCCCGCTGGAATCGCGAACCAGGCTCAGGCGGTCAGCCAGGCTGTCCAGCAGTCGGGGCTCAACCACCTGCTCACCAATCTCCCCAACGCTGTGATGGGGCTGGCCTCGCCGGCGGCCGCGAACGCGGCGGCGCTCGATACGGTCGTACAGGACATCACCGATGTGCTTGCCATCCCGTTCGTGCAGAACGCCATCAACGGCGCCGTCAACACCGCGGGGTGGTTCACCACCGCAGGGATCACCACCGGAGTGTTCCTGCAGCACACCCTCGATGCCGCATTACCCGTGGCCGATGCCGCGGCCGGGATCGGTCCGGCCGCGACGGCTGCGGTGGCTAACTCGACGCCGCCGATCACCGCGGGAGCCGCGCGGCTGATTGGAACGGCGTCCACCGTCGGAGGCTTGTCGGTACCGGCGAGTTGGTCGCCGGCGACCCCGGCCATCACCGCCGGCGCAAGCGCGGCCGAGGGCAGTGGTTGGACCGTGCCAGAAGATGGCTCGGCAGTGGCAACCGTTCCGGGTGCGCCCGGAATAGCGCTGGCCGCCAAGGGTGCCGGTAGCTACGCGGGACCGCGGTACGGGATCAAACCGGTCGTGATGCCCAGGGTCATCTGATGATTGGAACTCTCTATGAGTCGGCTCGGTTGGCCGGAGCCCTTTAGCAGCCTTCGTTAAAATCGCGGTGAGCGGCATCCGAATTGGCGGTGCTGCATCGCGCAGGGCGACCACGGGCCGACGTGCCCCCCAGCAGCGAGGCTGATGGCACCGGCTCACTGGAGCAGGCCCCCCGCGGGGCTCCACACCAAAACGGAACATCCACGTGGACTTTGGAGCGCTACCACCGGAGGTCAACTCCGCGCTGATGTACGCGGGCGCGGGTGCCGCTCCCTTTATGGCCGCCGCGAGTGCCTGGCACGGCATAGCCGACGAGTTGAGCGTTGCCGCGTCCTGCATCGCGTCCGTCGTCACCCGGCTCAGCACCGAACAATGGGTCAGCCCCGCCTCGCTGTCGATGGCGGCCGCGGCGCAGCCATTCATAGCCTGGTTGAACCGCACCGCGGAATCTTCGGCGCTGGCGGCGACCCAAGCCATGTCATCCGCGGCCGCATACGAGACGGCTTTCGCCTCGACCGTGCCCCCGGCTGAGGTTGCTGCCAACCGGGCTCAGCTGGCTGCCCTGACAGAGACCGACACCCTCGGGCAGAATAGGCCGGCCATCGCCGCGACCGAGGCGCAGTACAGCGAGATGTGGGCCAGAGACGCCTCGGCCATGTACCGCTATGCGGCATCCTCGGCTGTCGCTGGACGTCTGAACCCGCTGACCAGCCCGGCGTCCTTCGCGCGCCCGGCAGGGATCGCCGAGCAGGCCGGCGCTGTCGAAAAGACGGCCGCGGCCAGCGCGCAGCAGGCCGCGCTGAGCAATCTCATCAGCAACGGTCCGGCTGCCGCCACGAGCCTTGCATCCCCGAGGGCCTCGACGGCTGCCGCACCCGCCACAGGCATCCTCGGTGTGTTTGCCGCCGTCGAGGGATACGAAGGGAAGGTCACGGTCGAGGCCCTCAGTCACACCTCGGCCACGTTCGCGGACTTCGGCTGCGGTTCCGAAACCTACTTCGAAGGCGATGATGATGCGGTCCTCGCCGAGGACGAGGCCCGGGTGCATGCAGCAAAAGCCGCGTTGTCTCACCTGCTGGGGCAACCAGAGGCCGGCGGGGTTAAACCCGCTCTGGTCACTGTGGGCAATGCTCGCTCGGTCGGTCATCTGTCGGTGCCGGCAAGCTGGCCCAATTCGCACCCGGCGACAACGGCCGCCCCGGCCGTGAACGGCACCTACTGGGCGGTCCCCGAGCACGACGAATCGATTGACGAGATACCGCTTGCACCGGGAGTGGCCGCAACCTTCGGCCGTCCCGTTGCCCTCGGGCCCCGATACGGAGTCAAGCCGGTGGTCATGCCCAAACACGGAATCTTCTGAACCTGCCCGTACGCTGTGCCCTATGCGGCCACCACCGCGCGATGTCCTGATCGCAAATCGCGGCGAGATCGCCCTCCGCATCATCCGCACCGCAACCGAACTGGGCTCGCGGACCGTCGCGGTCTACGCCGAGGACGACGCGGACAGTCCCCACGTACATGCGGCCGACGAAGCGATCGCGTTGGCGGGCAACGGAGTAGCCGCCTACCTGGACCAGACCGCGGTGCTGGCCGCGGCACACGCGTCGGGTGCGACAACGATTCACCCGGGCTACGGATTCCTCAGCGAGAAACCCGAATTCGCCCGCGACTGCGCGGCCGCCGGCTGCGTCTTCGTCGGTCCGCACCCAGACGTTCTCGAACTGGTGGGCAACAAGTCCTCGGCGCGCGCGGCGGCGATCGCCGCCGGCGTGCCGGTGCTGGCCGCCACTGAGGGTCCGAGCGGCGTCGAGGATATCCGGGCGTTCTTCGCCGCCCAGAACGGCGCCATCATGATCAAGGCCCTTGCCGGCGGCGGGGGCCGGGGGATACGCAGCGTCGAGCGCGCCGACCGGCTCGAGGACGCCTACCGCTCCGCCGCGGCGGAAGCGCAGCTCGGTTTCGGCAATCCGGCGCTGTTCGCCGAAGCGTTGCTTACCGACGCACGACACATCGAGGTTCAGATCGTCGCGGCACCCGCGGGACGCCGGACCCGTGCCCTCGCGCTGGGCGACCGTGACTGCAGCATCCAGCGCCGTCACCAGAAGCTGGTGGAAATCGCGCCCGCGCAGCACCTTTCCGACGGCCTGCGTCGTGGCCTGCATCGGGCTGCGGCCCGGCTTTGTGCCAGCGTGGGTCTTCATGGGGTGGCCACCGTCGAATTCCTGGTAACCGGCCGAGAATTCGTCTTCCTGGAAATCAATCCGCGCATTCAGGTGGAACACACCGTCACCGAGCAGGTCACCGGTGTCGACCTGGTCGCCATCCAGCTGGCCATCGCCAGCGGTGCCTGCTACGACGACCTCGGGGTTCCTGCCGGAATCACCTGTGACGGCACCGATGCCGTCGGTGATCCCGCTGCCCGGTCGGGCATCGCGATCCAGACCCGGGTCAACATGGAGACTTTCGCGCCCGACGGCTCGGTGCTGCCCAGCGCCGGCACCCTGACTGCGTTCACCCCACCGACGGGTCCGGGGGTGCGCGTCGACACCTACGGACGGCCGGGGCTGGCGCCCAGCCCGAGGTACGATTCGCTGTTGGCCAAGGTGGTTACCCACGTGCACAGCGCGTCGTTTCCCGCCGCGGTCCGCAAGGCGCACACCGCCCTCGGTGAGTTCAGCATCGAGGGGATCGGGACCAACATCCCGGTGCTGCGAGAGCTGTTGTCCGACAGTGAAATTCAATCCGGTGCGGTGACTACGACCTTCGTCGACGACAAACTTCCCCAACTGGCTTCGGCGGCCGCGGCGCACCGGCGTCAGCACCCGGCCCAGGCGGCGATCGAGCTCTACCCGGGCGAGGAGGTACTGCGCGCCCAGCTGGCCGGGACGGTCGTCGAAGTGGCTTGCGAGGGCACGGAGGTGGGCGCCGGCGGGCAGGTTGCGATGCTGGAGGCGATGAAGATGCAACACGTCCTCGTCGCACCGAACGCGCTGCGCACGCTCCGCACCCTGGTGACGCCCGGACAGGTGGTCGGAACCGGCGACGCGCTGGTGGTGTTCACCCGCACCGGATCCGATTCCGGAGACGAACTGGCCGCTGCCGCAGTCGATCTGGATCGTCCCCGGGAAGATCTCGATGAAGTCCGGCAACGGCACCTGGTCACTCGCGACGAGGGTCGTCCGGCCGCTGTGGCCAAGCGGCACAACAAGGGCCGCCGCACCGCGCGGGAGAACATCGCCGACCTCGTCGACCCCGGCAGCTTCGTGGAATACGGTGCGCTGGCCATCGCCGCTCAGCGCAGCAGGCGCTCCGAAGAAGACTTGATCGCCAACACCCCCGCCGACGGCCTGGTCGCCGGCCTGGCGACCATCGGCGCGGATCGCTTCGGGCCGCAGGCCGCAGGGGCGGTGGTGGTGTCCTACGACTACACCGTGCTGGCCGGGACGCAAGGCATGCGCAACCACGCCAAGACCGACCGGGTGTTCGACCTCGCCGTCCGAAGACGCTCGCCTGTGGTGCTTTTCGCCGAGGGCGGCGGTGGGCGCCCGGGCGACACCGACGTCGGGGGAATGGCGGGCCTGGACGTACCGACGTTCCGCATGCTCGCCGGGCTGTCCGGCCGGGTGCCCCTTGTCTCGATCGTGTCGGGGCGATGCTTCGCCGGTAACGCGGCGCTGGCCGGGGTGTGCGACGTGATCATCGCGACGCCGGATGCCAACATCGGGATGGGCGGGCCGGCAATGATCGAGGGAGGGGGACTGGGCCTCTATCCTCCCGAGGCGATCGGACCAGTCGACGTGCAACGACGCAACGGAGTGGTGACCCTGGTGGCTCGCGACGAGGCACATGCGGTGTCGCTGGCCAAACAGTATCTGGCCTACTTCCAGGGCGCGGTGGCTGATTGGGAAGCACCCGACCCACGGCTGGCCCGGCATGTGGTGCCGCAGAACCGCTTACGCGGCTACGCCGTGCACCGGGCGATCGCAAGCATCGTGGATGTCGGTTCGGTGCTGGAACTGCGTCCCGACTACGGAGTAGGGGTGGTCACTGCCCTGGTCCGGGTGGAAGGCGCGGCCTATGGCTTGATTGCCAACAGCAGCCATCACCTGGGCGGTGCGATCGATGCGGAGGCGGCGGACAAGGTCGGTGACTTCTTGACGTTGTGCGACTCGTTTCGGCTGCCGGTGGTGTCCCTGTGCGACACGCCGGGATTCATGGTCGGGCCGGAGGCCGAGAAAGAAGCCGCGGTGCGGCGTTTCGGCCGGATGTTCATCGTGGGCGCGCGATTGAGCGTGCCGTTCGGAATGATCATCCTGCGCAAAGGATATGGCCTGGGGGCCATGGCAATGGCCGGCGGCTCATTCCGTGCACCGCAGTTCACCGTCGCCTGGCCGACTGGTGAAATCGGCGGCATGGGGCTGGAAGGTGCTGTGCGCCTTGGGTTCAGCAAGGAACTAGCCGCCGCCGAAAGCGAATCCGCGCGTCAGGCGCTGTTTGACAAGCTCGTCGCGGCTGCCTACCAGCACGGCAAGGCACTGCGCGCCGGCACCACCTTCGAACTGGACGACGTGATCGACCCCGCGGAGTCGCGGGCCTGGATCACCAGGCTGCGGGAACCCTGACGCTTCTGGGCTACGTTCCGTCAATCCCGTTCTGCCCGAACAGCAGGCCCCCGACCCCACCAATCCCACCGATTGCACCGGGCACAGCGGCAAACCCGGCATTACCGCCGTTGCCGCCGTTGCCGATCAGTTGGGCGGCGCCGCCGCGACCACCGTTGCCCGCGGCATTGAGGCCGACGTTATACCCGCCCTGGCCTCCGTTCCCGCCGTTGCCGATCAGGGCAGACCTGCCTCCGGCCCCTCCATAGCCTGAGCCGCCGTCACCGTCGCCGCCGCTTCCGCCAACCCCGCCGTTGCCGTACCACCCGATCGCGTTGCCGCCGGCTCCTCCCGCCCCGGCACCGAAACCACCAGTCCCGCCGGCACCTCCTGAGCCTGCGAGTCCTCCGCTGTTTCCGCCGGCGCCCCCGTTGCCGCCGGTGGCTACGGTGGAGACGCCGCCGGTGCCGCCGCCGCCGCCATTACCGAAAAGCATTGCGGCGTTGCCGCCTTTCCCGCCGGCACCGCCCGTTCCGAAGTGGGATCCGCCGCCGAGACCGCCGGCCCCGCCATTGCCGAAGAACACGCCCGCATTGGCCCCGGCGCCTCCGGTCCCGCCGGTGATCGTCTGGCCGAAGCCGCCTCGACCGCCCGCGCCGCCGGTGCCGCCCAGCGCGCCGGCCCGGCCGCCGGCACCACCGGTCCCGCCGGTGTTGGCGCTGTCGCCGCCGTTCCCACCCGCGCCGCCTGCGCCGACGAGCGCAGCGCCGGTGCCCCCGGAACCCCCGGCCCCACCGACGTCGCCGCCTCCGCCGGCGCCGCCGGTGCCGCCGGTGCCGTAGAACACACCGCCGTTACCGCCCGCACCCCCGGCTCCTCCGACGAATCCCGCCTTGCCGGAGCCGTCCCCGCCGGCGCCACCGTCACCGCCGCTGCCGAAGAAACCGGCACCGTTGCCGCCCTTGCCCCCGATCCCGCCCGAGCCTCCAGGGGAGCCACCGCCACTGCCGCCGGCACCGCCGTCGCCGAAGAGCAGACCGGCATTGGCTCCAGCCCCGCCGGTTCCGCCGGCGCCGCCGGTGGCGAAGCCGCCTTGACCGCCGGCGCCGCCGGAGCCGCCGAGCGCTCCGGCGCGCCCGCCGTTGCCACCGGCACCGCCGTCGCCGAAACTGGAGCCGCCGTCGCCGCCAACGCCGCCCGCGCCGAAGAGCGCGGCGCCGTTGCCGCCGGTGCCGCCGTTGCCGCCGGCACCGCCAGCGACCCCACCGGCGCCGCCGGCGCCGCCGCCACCGAAGAACGCACCCGCCGAGCCGCCGGCGCCGCCCGCTGCGCCGGCCGCGCCGAGTAAGGGCGCGCCATTTCCGCCGACTCCGCCGGCGCCACCGTCGCCCAGGAACAAACCGCCCGTACCGCCGGCTCCGCCGACACCGCCATTCGCTACCGGCGAGCCCCCGCCTGATCCCCCGGTTCCGCCATTGCCGAACAAGAGACTGGCTCCGCCCGCTCCGCCAGGGCCGCCATTGCCGGTAAGGCCACGTCCCCCAGCTCCTCCCATGCCGCCGTCGCTCAATATCCCTAAGCCGCCGGCACCGCCGGCCCCGCCGACCGACCCGCCGCTGCTCAGACCGCCGGCACCGCCGACCCCACCTGGGCTGAACAATCCACCCATCCCGCCTTGGCCGCCGGCGCCACCGACGCCGCCGGGACCGGTGGCGGCGCCACCGGCTCCACCGCTGCCCGCGGAGCCGAACAGCAGACCGGCGGCACCTCCGTTGCCGCCGGGCCCGCCACTGGCGCCGTCGGTGCCTGACCCGCCTGCCCCGCCGTTGCCGATCAAGATCCCGCCAGCCTTGCCGTGCTGTCCTGTTCCCGGGGCTCCGTTGGCGCCGTTACCAATGAGTGGGCGCCCCAGCAGTGCCTGAGTGGGCGCATTGACCAGACCCAGCAATGCCTGTTGGGCGTTGGCGGATTCAGCGGCGGAATAGGCGCCCGCCCCGACCGCCAAAGTGTTGACGATCCGGGCATGGAGGTGTTCGGCCTGAGCGTTCAACGCCTGATAGCTCTGCGCGTGTTCGCGAAACAGCGCCGCGATCGCCACTGACACCTCATCGACAGCCGCCGGCGCCAACTGTGCTGTCGGAACCGCCGCCGCTGTTGCTGCCGCGTTGATCGACGAACCGACCGTGGCCAGTTCCCTGGCCGCCACCTCGATGAATTCCGGCATCGCGGCCAAGAACGTCATTGTGTCTCCTAGCTGAGAATGGCGGATCCGGCACGATTTATCTTGGCGGGCGACTTTACTTTCCTGCTGGAAGGCCGTCCAGCACAAACCGCAAAACCGGCCGTCGCCGATCGGGAATGAGAATAGTCGGCGCGTCGTTGACCGGGTCGATGACGGGTTACCGGTAAGTGGCTGACTGATGCTGAGCGCCGACCTGCCAGACTTGAGGGTATTGCGTCGTTGGCGTCGAGAACACGTTTGGGCGACATACTCGGATTCATCGTCGGGCCGGAGTCGGAGTACTGCGACGATTCGGCCGGATCTTCGTACTCAGGGCCCGCTCTGCGGTGCCATTCGAAATGATCGTCCTACGCAGAGGGCATGGCCTGGTGCCAGGGCAATCTCTTCCGGGGCTGGCGGCTCGTTTCGGGCACCGCACTTCATCGTCGTGTGGTGACTGGCGAAATCGGTCGGCATGGGGCTGGAAGGTGCTGTGCGCCTTGGGTTCAGCAAAGAATTAGCCGCGACCGCCGCCGGGTGCAACGCCGCATTGTTCGACAAGCTTCGCGGACGCCTACCCACATGGCAGGGCACTGCGCGCCGTCGAACATGACGACGTGATCGATCCCGCGGAGTCCCGGGCCCGGATCACCAGGCGCCGGGAATCCTGACCTTCAGCGATGTCAGGCGTGGCCGGAGCCGCAGCCGACGCCGGGCAGGCAGCCCTCGCCGCCGGGAACGCCGCCCGGGCCCCAGAATTGGCCACCGTTACCGCAGCCGACACCGGGGATGCAGCCCTGTCCGCCCGGACCGCCGTTGGGCCCGTTGTCGATGCCGCCGGAACCGCAGTTGCCGTTGGCGTCGCAGCCACCGCCACCCGGATCGAGGGGGACGAAGTGTGTGATTCCGGTGCTGCCAGTGCCCGGCCCGGGCGCGACAACGTCGGCCCCGGCGACCGGTGCCGCGACAATCGCTGTAGCGACAGCCCCGGCCACCACCAGTGGTTTGAGGAGTTTTGATTTCGCTAACATTTCATTCGCATACCACGTGCGCACGTATTCAAACCTGGAACCAGGCGGGTCAATCATCCATGCGACAGAAGGCGTAAACACATGACCTCTTTGGATTTGACCGGCCGCACCGCTATCGTCACCGGCGCCTCGCGGGGCATCGGACTGGCGATCTCGCAGCAGCTGGCGGAGGCGGGCGCCAACGTCGTGCTGACCGCCCGCAAGCAGGAGGCGGCCGATGCGGCCGCAGCGCAGGTGGGCGACCGTGCCCTGGGGGTAGGCGCGCATGCGGTCGACGAGGAGGCCGCGCGACGCTGCGTCGACCTCACCCTCGAGCGATTCGGACGGGTCGACATCCTGATCAACAACGCGGGCACCAACCCCGCCTACGGTCCGCTGATCGACCAGGATCACGCCCGCTTCAACAAGATCTTCGACGTGAATCTGTGGGCGCCGCTGCTGTGGACATCGTTGGTGGTCAAGTCCGGGATGAGTGAGCACGGTGGGGCCATAGTCAACACCGCATCGATCGGTGGCATGCACCAGTCACCGGCTATGGGCTTGTACAACGCCACCAAGGCCGCGCTGATCCATGTGACCAAGCAACTGGCATTGGAACTTTCGCCGCGCATCCGAGTCAACGCGATCGCCCCGGGCGTGGTTCGCACCCGGCTCGCCGAGGCGCTGTGGAAGGACCACGAGGATCCGCTGGCCCAATCGATCGCACTCGGCAGGATCGGCGAGCCCGACGATGTGGCCCGAGCGGTCGCGTTCCTGGTCTCCGATGCAGCGAGCTGGATCACCGGCGAGACGCTGGTGATCGACGGTGGTCTGCTACTGGGTGCGGCTCAGGGCTTCCAATCCGGCGGCGGGCAGTGACCACCGAAGCCGACCTGGACGCGCTGGTACAGACGCTGCTGGACCAGCACGATCCGGGGAGCACCGCGCCGCGCGACTTCCTTGGCGCCCAATACGACGCAGGTCTGGCCTGGGTGCACCAGCCGGTCGGCTTCGGCGGGTTGGGCCTGCCGCGGACCGCGCAGGAGCGCGTCAACACCAGGCTCGCCGCCGCTGGCGCGCCGATCGGCGGCACCGTGAAGAACTACATCGGCATGGGCATGGCCGCGCCGACGATCATGGCGTTCGGGACCGACGAGCAGAAGCGTAAGTTCCTGCGTCCGTTGTTCACTGGCGAACAGATCTACTGTCAGTTGTTCAGCGAGCCCGGCGCCGGATCCGACTTGGCCGCCGCGGCCACCCGCGCGGTGCGCGACGGCTCAGGAAATGGGGACTGGGTTGTCAACGGACAGAAGGTGTGGACATCGCAGGCGCAGCACGCCCAGATGGCGATCCTGGTGGCACGCACCAACCCGGACGTTCCCAAGCACGCCGGTCTGACCTATTTTCTGTGTGACATGACGCAACCGGGTGTCGAGGTCCGGCCGTTGCGCCAGATCACCGGCGAAGCCGAGTTCAACGAGGTATTCCTCACCGATGTCCGGGTGCCCGACGCCAACCGGCTCGGTCCCGAAGGCGGAGGTTGGCGGGTTGCGACCACCACACTGAACAACGAGCGCGTCGCTATCGGCTCGCGGGCCGGAACGCCCCGGGAGAGCGGCCATATCGGCAAGGTGGCCAAGGCCTGGCGCGCTGACGCGGCGCTGCGCAACCCGGCCATGCATGACGAGCTGATGCGGCTCTGGGTCGATGCGGAGGTGCTTCGCCTCACCGGTGAACGTGTGCGGCAACAGGCCGCAACCGGTCAGCCGGGCCCCGAAGGCGCAGGCATGAAGATCGCGTTCGCCCGGATAGCGCAGGCGATTTCGGGATTCGAGATCGAGCTGCACGGTGAGGCGGGATTGAGCTATGACGACTGGACCATGCGCCGGCCGGAAACCGTGGACCTGGTGGGTCGTGAACCCGGCTACCGGTACTTGCGGGCGAGGGGCAACTCGATCGAGGGTGGCACCTCGGAAATCCTGCGCAACACAGTATCCGAGCGGGTGCTGGGTCTGCCCGGCGAACACCGCGTGGACAAGGCCGTCGCCTGGAAGGACCTGCCGCGGTGAGCGACCTCCTGTATTCCGACACTGAAGAGGCGCTGCGCGACAGTGTTAGGCAGTTGTTCGCCGGCCGCGGTCCGCTGGACTCGGTGACCAAGTGTTATGACGCAACGCCACCGGATTTCTCTGGGCTGTGGCGCACGTTGGCCGCCGAGCTGGGGGTCGCGGGTCTGCTGGTGCCCGAGTCGCTCGGCGGGGCCGGCGCCGGTCCCCGGGAAGCGGCGGTCGTGATGGAGGAGATCGGTCGGGCGGTTGCGCCGGTGCCGTTCCTGCCCAGTGCGGTGCTTGCGACGGTTGCACTGCTGCAGTGTGGCGACACCGAGACGGTGTCGGCGTTGGCCTCGGGTGCCGTCACGGCGGCGCTGGTGGTGCCGCTGTCCACTGCCCCGTGGGATGCGGTGACGGGAGTGGCGAAGGGCGCTGACGGATTGAACGGGCAGATCACCAGCGTGGCGGGTGCCGCCGAAGCCGACCTGCTGTTGGTGCCGGTAGAGGGTTCAGACGGGCTTGAGCTGCACACCGTTTCGCGCGGCGACGCGGGTGTCGAGGTGTCGCCGCGCTTGGCGCTGGACATGACGAGACCGCTCGCGGATGTGCGATTCTCCGGCGCCGCTTCGGCTTTGGTGGGCCCGGGCTCCGATGCGCTGGCGGCGGGACTGCAGATGGGTGCGGCGCTGCTGGCCTCCGAGCAACTCGGTCTGGCGCAGTGGTGCTTCGACACCACTCTGGCTTACGTCAAAGAGCGCAAGCAGTTCGGTCGCGCCATCGGCTCTTACCAGGCGATCAAACATCGGCTGTCGGATCTGTGGTTCGAGGTCAGCTCGGCGACGTCGGCGGCTCGCTATGCGGCCGACACCAGTGCGCGCGGTGATGACGATGCGGCCATCGCCGCTTCTATCGCCCAGGCTTACTGCAGCGGAGCTGCGGTGCACGCCGCCGAGGAGTGCGTCCAGCTGCACGGCGGCCTCGGCATGACCTGGGAGTATCCCGCGCACCTGTTTCTCAAGAGGGCCAAGAGCGACCAGTTGGCCTTCGGTACCGCCTACCGGCACCGGTCCCGGCTCGCCACCCTGGTCGACCTGCCGGTCACCTGGTAGCGCGAGCAGACGCGAAATCGCACAAAAAGCGACAATTTTGTGCGATTTCGCGTCTGCTCGCGGGCGCTAGGCGAGCGCCTCGGCGAAGGTTTGTGTCATTGCCGCCCAATGGCGCTCATCGGCGGCAGCGTCATACGGCGGGTTGTCCGGGACCGCGAAGCCGTGGCCGGCCCGGTACCACTCGATGGTGTGCCGCACTCCTGCTGCCGTCAGCGCTTTGCCGAGTTGCTCGGCGTGATCTGCCGTGAACGACGGATCATTCTCGGCGCCGCCCACGTACACAAGTGCATTGATGTGGTCGGCCAGCAGATGGGGGCTGTGCTCGTTGTCGCTTACCAGGCCGCCGCCGTGGAACGACGCCGCCGCGGCGACCCGCTCCGGCAGGCGGCCCGCCAGCAGCACCGAGATCCGCCCGCCCATGCAGTAGCCGCACACGCCGAAACGCTCACCGCGGACCTCTGGACGGTTGGCCAGATAGTCGAACAACGCAGTGGCGTCGCGGGTGATCCGGTCCGGTGTCACGGTGCCGAGCATGAACATGATGCGGGCGCGCTCTTTCGGGTTGCTGAACGCGGTGGCCATGTCGAACGGGGGCCAGTCACCCTCGCGGTAGTACACGTCCGGAAGCAATACCGCGTAACCGAAATCCGCCAGCGTGGCCGCCATCTGCGCAAAGGTGTCCCGCACCCCGCCGGCATCGGGAAACATGACCACGCCCGGCCACGGACCCGTGCCGTCAGGGGTGAACAGGCGGATGGGGCAGGTTCCGTCGGCGGTGGTCACTTCGTCGGTGATCTTCGGCATGATCTCTGTTCTACTCCGTCGCCGTTCTGCTGCGTCGCCGGCCACGCGAGTCCAGCGGCGACGCTCGCCACCCGCCCGCTAAGCTAACCGAGTGCCGATAGCGACGCCGTATGAGGACCTACTGCGTCTGGTGCTCAACACGGGTACCGCCAAATCCGACCGCACCGGCACCGGGACACGGAGCCTGTTCGGCCGCCAGATCAGGTACGACCTATCGGCCGGTTTCCCGCTGATCACCACCAAGAAGGTGCATCTGAAGTCGGTCGTCTATGAGCTGCTGTGGTTTCTGCGCGGCGACTCCAATGTCGACTGGTTGCACGAGCACGGCGTCACGATCTGGGACGAATGGGCAAGCGAGACAGGTGATCTCGGCCCTATCTATGGCGTGCAGTGGCGATCGTGGCCCACGCCGAGCGGGGAGCATATCGACCAGATCAGCGCCGCGCTCGACCTGATGCGAAAAGACCCGGACAGCCGACGCATCATCGTCTCGGCATGGAATGTCGGCGAGATCCCACAGATGGCGCTGCCGCCGTGTCATGCGTTCTTCCAGTTTTATGTCGCCGACGGACGGCTGAGCTGCCAGCTGTATCAGCGCAGTGCCGACCTGTTCCTCGGCGTGCCGTTCAACATCGCCAGCTACGCGCTGCTCACCCACATGATGGCGGCACAAGCCGGTCTCGCGGTCGGCGAGTTCATCTGGACCGGCGGCGACTGCCACATCTACGACAACCACGTCGAGCAGGTTCGGCTGCAACTCGCCAGAGAACCCCGTCCCTACCCGAAACTTTGGCTGGCGCAACGAGATTCGATCTTCGACTACACCTACGAGGACATAGACGTCCAGAACTACGACCCGCACCCTGCGATCAAAGCGCCCGTAGCCGTATGACGGTCGGCCTGGTCTGGGCTCAGTCGACATCTGGTGTGATCGGGCGCGGAGGCGATATCCCGTGGCGAGTGCCGGAGGATCTCGCGCGCTTCAAGAAGATCACCATGGGCCACACGGTGGTGATGGGCCGGCTCACCTGGGAATCGCTGCCGCCGAGGTTCCGGCCGCTGCCGGGCCGGCGAAACGTGGTGCTGAGCCGCCAGGCCGGCTTCCGGGCTGATGGTGCGGAGGTGGTCGGCTCGCTCGACCAGGCTCTTACCGAACCACGGGCCTGGGTAATCGGCGGCGGGCAAATCTACGCGCTGGCGCTACCGCAGGCCAGTAGGTGCGAGGTCACCGAGGTCGATATCGACCTACCGCGCGACGACGAGGACGCGCTGGCCCCGGTGCTCGACGAGACGTGGCAGGGTGAGACGGGGGAGTGGCAGGTCAGCCGCGCGGGGTTGCGCTATCGATTTCACAGCTACTTTCGTCCGTGATCGGTGCCGCCAGCGCGACCGATACAGCTGACATACTCGGCTTGGGGGCGGTCGCAACGGGTATCAGGCATTTCTGGAAGGGGATTGACAGTGGTAACCGAGCCCGCAAAAACATTTTCGCGCAAGTTCATGGGCTACGACCAGGCCGCGGTGGACGCGCACATCGAGGTGCTGACCACCAAACAACGACTGCTACGCGATGACGTCGAGAGCCTGCGGGCCCGCTTGCGGGATTCCGGTGACGAGGTGGCCGCGCTTCGCAAAGAGGTGGCCTTGTTGACCGACACGTCGACTTCGCCACACGCGATGCAACAGCGGATGGCCACAATGCTCAGGCGAGCGGTCGAAGAGGTCTCGCAGATGCAAGCCGAGGCGCGTGCGGAGGCGGACGCGCTGATCGCGGCGGCGGAGGCCGACATCGAAGCGCAGCAGCAGAAGTCGAAGGAGCAGTTGGCCGAGATGGCTGAGCGGTTGAGAGCCCTGCAAGCCGAGTACGAGGAGACCAAGGCAAAGCAGGAGTCGGAGCTTGCAAACATGCGCGCGGACGCCGAATCGGAAATCGGGGAAGCCTGGCAGCAGGCTCAGCGGGAGCGTGACCAGCTGCTCGCCGATGCGAAGCAGGAGGCAGATCACTACCGTGAGCAGGCCCGCCGTGCAGTGGACGAGGCGACACAGCAACGAATCAACGTGCTGGAGCAGCTGATGAACGTCTACCGCGACCTCGAACCGGTGCCGGCCGCACTCGAGTCCGCATACGAACAACGCAACCAGTCGGCAACCAACGGGACGGGGGAACGCAATGTCAGAACCGCCTAACCCGCGCCGGTCGCGCGGCTGACCCGCGTGGACCGGTAGTCTCGGCGCCGTGTCGGTCCGCAACGCCAGGCTGACTGCCGCGCAGGCCCGGCGGATCGCCGTTGCGGCGCAAGGCTTTAGCGAGCCCAGGCCGGTCGGCGACGTCAACCGTGCCCACCTGCGGCGGCTGATCTCGCGGATCCAGGTGTTGCAGCTTGACTCCGTCTCGGTGGCGGTGCGTGCCCACTACGCCCCGGTATTCAGCAGGTTGGGACCCTACGACCGCGACATGCTGGACAACGCGGCGTGGGGGCCACCGAAATCGCGCCTGTTGGCCGAATACTGGGTCCACGAAGCCGCGCTGATGGCCGTGGACGACTGGCCGCTGCTGCGTTGGCGGATGCGCCAGTACCGGCACGGCCGCTGGGGTACCCACATTGTCAAGGCCAACCCGCAGCTGGCCGACGACATCGTGGCCGCCGTCGGCGAACTCGGACCCAGCACTGCCGGACAGATCGAGGCGCACCTGGAAGCCGCGCCCCGCACAGCCAAGGGCGCCTGGTGGAACCGCAGCGACACCAAATGGGTGTGCGAGGCGCTGTTCGCCTCCGGGGTATTGACCACCGCTACCAGGGTGGGTTTCGCCAGGCACTATGACCTGGTGGAACGCGTGCTGCCGGCGCGGGTGCTGGCCCGGCAGGTCGACGACGACGCCGCCGTCCGGGAGCTGACGCTGCGCGCGGCCACCGCACTGGGCGTCGGCACCGAGGCTGACATTCGCGACTACTTTCGGCTGTCCGCGCGGCAGGTCAAACCTGCCGTCGCTGACCTGGTGGCCTCCCGTGAGATCGAGCAGGTCAGCGTCGAGGGCTGGACCGCCCCCGCCTACCGGCGGGCCGGGAGGACCGTGCCGCGCCTGGACCGCGGCACTGCGCTGCTCTGTCCCTTTGACCCGCTGATCTTCTTCCGGCCCCGGGTGGAGCGCATCTTCAATTTTCGTTACCGCATCGAGATCTACACCCCAGCCGCCAGACGGCGCTACGGCTATTACGTGTGGCCGTTTCTGCTCGACGGTGAGCTCGTGGCGCGGGTGGACCTCAAGGCCGATCGCGGCGCGGATACCCTGCTGGTGGTGGGCGCATTCGGTGAGTCCGACCGACAACGGCCCAGGGTTGCCGCGGCGCTGGCCGATGAGCTGTCACAGATGGCGTCATGGCTGGGGTTGGGCGGCGTCAGCGTCTCACGCCGAGGTGACCTGGCCAGCGAATTGCGGAGCATCGGCAAGCGGGCAGGCTGGTGACCGAATCAGTCTTGCTGGGCGACCACCTGGACTTCGCCGCCGGAGCTACCCCGCCGGTCCGGGGGACCGCGGGTTGCCATCCCATCTACGGTGCCAACGGGGCTATCGGATGTACGGCTCAACGTAACGCACGCGGCCCACTGATCGTGATCGGGCGGGTCGGCTCCTACTGCGGCACCGTGCATTACTGCGAAGGCGACGTATGGGTAACCGACAATGCGCTCATCGGCCGCGCGAGGAATCCTGAAGAAACCCGGTATTGGTTCTACGCCCTGAAGTGCTGCGGGCTCAACCGCTTTCGCGCCGGATCCGGTCAACCGTCGCTCAACCAGAGCACTCTTCGAAGCGTGCGGTTCAGTGCTGCATCCGCCCCGCGGCGGCGACCGATCGGCGAACTCCTCGGTGCGTTCGACGACAAGATCGCCGCCAACGACCGCGTCATCGCCGGCGCCGAAGCCCTGATCACCGCTCTGGTCGAGGAGGTGGAGCACGACACAGCGCTGTCGAATCTGGCCGAGCGGTCGACGACCTCGATCGATCCGCGTGGCATCCGGGGCGCCGTAGCCCATTACAGTCTCCCGGCATTCGATACCGGCGTGCGGCCCGTGCTGGTCGATGCCCTGACCATCAAGAGCGCCAAATATCTGTTGACGCAGCCGTGCGTGTTGTTCTCGCGGTTGAATCCGAGAATCCCGCGGATCTGGAATGTCGTGTGTCTTCCCTCGGAAAAAGCTCTGGCAAGTAGTGAATTCGTCGTGCTGCGGCCGATCGGCGTCGACACGTCGGTGTTGTGGACGGCATTGCGGCAGCGGCGGGTCTTGTCCCCCATCCAACAGATGGTCGAGGGCATGACGGGAAGCCGCCAACGGATCCGGCCGCACGAGTTGCTCGGTACCGGGGTGCCGGACGTGCGCAGGTTGAGCGCCGAATCCGCGCGCTCGATTGCGACCCTGGGTGAAGTGTGCGAGCGAAGCCGGGCCGAATCAGAGAAGCTGGCGGCGGCGCGGGACGCCTTGCTTCCGCTGCTGATATCCGGTGACGAGTCTGTCGCGGGCGGCGAGTCGCCCGAACCGGTCACGGCACCGGCAGATGGTGTGCGACTGTTCCCGCATGCTTGATCGACGTGAGTTCATGCGGGCCGGCGCGCTCGGTTCCGCCGGATTGGCCGCGACCCTGCTGGCAGCCTGTTCACACCCCGCCTCCGGCTCCGGCGGTACCCTCAAGATCGACCTCACGGCCCAGCCGGCGGACATCGACCTCGGGGGCGTGGTCGTCCGAACCTGGGTGTGGGGAAACCAGTTGCCGGGCAAGGAAATCCGACTCCGCAAGGGGCAGCGGTTCAGCGCGCGGCTGACCAACAGGCTGCCCCACGACACCACCGTGCACTGGCACGGTCTGGCCATACCCAACTCCATGGACGGCGTCCCGGTCCTGACGCAGCCCGCCGTCACACCGGGTCAAGGGTTCCACTACGAATTCACCGTTCCCGATGCGGGAACGTACTGGGCGCATTCGCACGTCGGCGTGCAAACCGACCGTGGCCTGTACGCGCCGCTGATCATCGAAGACCCTGCCGCAAAGGCCGACTACGACGACGAACTGGTGATCGTGCTCGACGACTGGATCGACGGCACCGGCACCAATCCCGACGAGGTCTTCGCGAACCTGCAGAAGAACGGCATGAAGCCGATGGCGATGAAGCCCGGTGGGGGGGTCAGCCCCACCACGCCGATCGGTGCGGACGGCGGGGACGTCACCTATCGCTACTTCATCCTGAACGGCAAGCTGCCCAAGGACGCTCAAGCCGTCAATTACCGCCCTGGACAACGTATTCGGTTACGGGTGATCAATGCCGGCGGTGATACCGCATTCCGGGTGGCGGTTCCCGGCACCGCTCTCACGCTGACGCACACCGACGGTTACCCGGTGATCCCGCAACAGTCCGACGCGGTGATTCTCGGCATGGGCGAGCGATTCGACGCCATCATCACCGTCGGCCAGTCGCCGGCACCCATCGTCGCGGTGCCGGAGATGAAGGACGGCTATGCCCTGCTGAACATGCGAGTCAACGGCAGGCTTCCGGCCGTTGACGTCGACAACTTCGTCGCGACGGTGCGCGGCCAAGCCGTGCTCGACACCGCGTCACTGAAGCCGGCGCCGGAGGTAACGCTACCGGCCATGGCACCCCAGCAGGTGCTCGAGCTGCGTCTGTCCGGTCCGGTCGACGGGTACAGCTGGCCCATCAACGGCCGGCGGTACGACCCGCCGAACAACCCGTTGGACGTGACCGCCGGGCACCGGGTCCGGTTGCGACTGATCAACGAGTCGATGATGTACCACCCCATTCACCTGCACGGGCACACGTTCGAGGTGCAGGCTGGCGACGGTACGCCGCGGGCCCGCAAGGACACCGTGCTGGTGCCGCCCATGCAAACCGTGGAGGTGGACTTCGACACCGACAACCCGGGTCGATGGATCACTCACTGCCACAACACATATCACCTGGAAGCCGGTATGGCGACGTTCATCCGGTATCGGTCTTGAGTGCAAGAGTCGTCGTATCCGGCGGCGGGAACTCCGGCGTCCGGTTTCAGGCGACGATCAGCACTTCTGATCGAGCCGGGTTCGTGTCTTCCTCCGCAGATTCCGATGAACACCTCTCTGCGGATGTGTTCTTGAATTCGGGCACACGGCTGGACTGCGAGACGTTGTGTCGTGAAGCGGGTGGTTCGATTGACCGAAGCCGTGCACCCGCCCCCCGCGCTCAGGGCTGAAAGTGCTCTGACAGCTCAGGCCCGGCAGTTCACAGTGGGATGGCAGGGACCAATGTGAAGCTCGGCAGGATGGTTTGAGTGAGGGTGATGGGGGGGATGACGACGGGGTCTGGGGTGCTGAAGCCGCCGACCTGGATGCCGCCGATGTCCAGCTGCGGCAGGTTGAAGCCGGCCAGCCCGCCGACGGTGATGGGTGGCACGTTGAGTGTGGGAAGGGTGATAGGGCCCAGGTTGATGGGGTTGACCAGGATGTCGGTCAGCTGCACCGCCGGGCCGTTGAGCGCCAGGTTGAAAGCGTCGACCGAGATCGGCGGCAAGCTCAACGCGCCCAGGTTGCCGTTGAACACAAAGCTGAACGGGTTCAGCGGGTTGGCGCCGTTGACCAGTGTCAAAGGCGGGATCTGGGTCGCGGGGATTCCGAAGTGCACCCGGGTGTTGAAGGGGTTGGGGACGATCGAGATCCTCGACCCGGTCAGGTCGACGTATGCCCAGGTGTTGAGGTCCAGCCCGAACGTGTTCACCGGATTGGCGGGATTGTAGATCGATATCGCCGGAGTGGTGATGGTCGGGACGCTGATGGTGGGCAGGGCGAAGGCGCCCGTCTTGATCGTCGGAGTGCTGAACGGGCCCACCGAGATGTTGGGCAATTGTGGAGTGACGGTGACGTTCGGGACGCTGATCGCGCCGACGTTGACCCCGTTGATCTGGATGCCGGGTACCGATATCTGACCCAGGCCGAACGGGGACACGCTGATCGGCGGCACCGATAAGGCGTTGAGGTTGAACGGAGGGATGGCGACAGGAGGGATCGTGATCTGCGGCGTGTCGATGGAGACGGTGATCTGCGGTGTCTCCAGCGGGCCGAAGTAGGGGCCGGCGGGGCCGGGGTGGATCAGGCCCTCGAATGGGTTCGTCCAGTCGATATGGATACGGGGGATCAGGTTGAGCAGGCCGATGTCCAGGGACCCGGTGCCGGTGATAGGGCCCGGGGTGGTGAAGGCGCCGACGTCGATGCGGCCGACACCGATGTTGGGCACCTGGAAGTCCGAGATGCCGATCGGAGGAATGGTCACCGGACCGACGCTCAATCCCGTGACGTCGATCGACCCGGTATTCAGGGTCAGACCGGGACTGGTCAGGGTGATGTCCGGGGTCTGCCAGGCGGGGATCGAGATATCGGGGATGGTGAAGCCTGAGACTTTGATGGGCGGCAGGACGAACCCGGTACCTGAGGTGAATTGCCCGGTGGCCAGGTTGAAGTCTCCGACGTAGATACCGGGGGTGGCTGTGGGTCCCAATACTTGAACAGCCCAATTCATGTAGATCGTGGACGGAATTCCGAGATCGATGGTGATGCCCAATATCCCCGAATTGACCAGGATGTTCGGTACACCCGACAGCACGATGCTGGCGTAGTTCAGAGACGGGTTATGGCTCGTGAGCTGACCCGGATTGCCGGGGATGTTGCTGCCGCCGAAGGGAATCCAGAATCCGGTGGCGGGAATGCGAAGCGAGGGCAGGACCAGAGGTGCCGTGGCCAGCTGCGGGGTGGAGAAGCCGCCCAGGGTCACCCCCGGTATCGAGAACGCGGGGAACGTGAACGACGGAATCGTCAACGAACTGGCCGTAGCGGATATCGATAGTGGCGGCACGGTGAAGTTGCCCGTGGATATCTGTGGAATGGTGATCTGGGGCAACGAGAAGTTCCCCACGGTCAAGTTCAGAATGTTGAGCGTCGGCAGCAGGAAGCGGGGAACGTTGATCGGCGGGATGGTTATCTCCGGCAGGCCGACCGCCAGCGCAGGCAGCGGCCCGACCGGCGCCGGATTCACGGCGGCCGCCAACGCACCGGCCGCCTGAGCCGGCAGGCCGGCGAGGTTGGTCAGCGGCTGGGCAAACGGCGCCAACGCCGATGCGATTGCCGAAGCCTCACCGTGATAGCCCAACATCGCGGCGATGTCCTGAGCCCACATCAACTCGTATTCGGCCTCGGCGGCGGCGATGGCGGGCGCGTTGAACCCGAACAAGTTGGACATCACCAGCGAGACCAGCTGGTTGCGATTGGCGGCGATCGCCACCGGGTGAACCATCGCTGCCTGCGCCGCCTCGAACGCACTGGCCGCCGTCCGGGCCAGGGCCGCAGCATTGTCGGCTTGTGCGCTGGCCGCGCTCAGCCACGCCAGATACGGTGTGGCCGATGCCGTCATCGCGGATGCTGCTGAACCCTGCCAGGGCCCGGCCACAAGCTCGGTGGTCACCGATTCGAACGACTTTGCCGCCGAACCCAATTCGCTGGCCAGGCTGTTCCAACCCGCCGCGGCCGACAGTAGCGGTGCCGGCCCCATGCCGCTGAAGATCTGCGTCGAGGCGATCTCAGGCGGCAGTATCTGGATGTTCATGGCACAAGCTCCTGGTGTTCATCGCGGGCCCACGCCGCTTCCGCCGGTAAGGACATCGCTGACAGTTGCCGAAGATGAAATCTCGGCAGACGTCGAGACGAATTGAAGGATTCAAGCACATTCGTTTGGGGGCAGGGTCCGGTTGGCCTCGAATTCATCGGTGCGCCGACGTCGTCCCATCGTTGACGGGGCGTATGGTCTCACCGGAATTCGCTGCGACCGTCGAGCGTCTTCCTCCTTTTCTGATTCCGCACACGACGAATTGCGTCTTGATACGATCCGCCGACCCAGCAGCGCTCAGTCCGTCAACCGGGATGCTGAGCGATCCGCACAGCGCACTCTTTGCGAGAGGGAACTATGTCGTTCGTACTCGTCACACCGGAAATGCTGTCGGCCGCTGCGGCTGACCTCAACGCAATAGGGTTGGGGTTGAGTGCAGGCACCGCCGCAGCGGCACCGGCGACCATTGGTGTGATCCCGGCGGCGCAGGACGAGGTGTCGTTGGCTCTGGCAGCGTTGTTCGGCCGGTACGCGAACGACTATCAGGTAATGGCTGCGCAGGCCGAGACGGTACGTGACCAATTTGTGCGCACCTTCAGCGTTGCGGGAGGCGCGTACACAGGTGCGGAGGCGGCGAATGTGGGACCGCTGCAGGCATTGGAGGAGGGCGTGCTCGCGGCGGTGAATGCGCCTACCTTGGTTTTGCTGGGTCGTCCGCTGATCGGCAATGGTGCCAACGCGACCATACCGGGCGGCGCCGGCGGGGCCGGCGGGTTGTTGGTCGGCAATGGTGGTAACGGCGCCGCAGGTGCGGCTGGTCACGCTGGTGGAGCAGGTGGGGCCGCGGGGCTGTTTGGGATCGGCGGGACTGGTGGGGCCGGTGGAACCGGTGTCGGCGCCAGCGGCGCGTCCGGTGGCGCCGGTGGCGCGGCGGGTTTGCTGTGGGGTAACGGCGGGGCGGGCGGCGATGGTGGTCCCGGCGCCAGTAACCCCGCTGGTGTCGGTTTTGCCGGCGGGGCGGGCGGCGCCGGCGGCGCCGGCGGATGGCTCACCGGCGGCGGGATCGGCGGTGCCGGCGGCATGGGAGGCCAAGGCGGGATCGGTGTGAACGGCGCCGCCAACACCCAAGGCGGTATCGGCTTCACCGGTGGTGCCGGCGGCACCGGCGGCGCGGGTGGCCAGGCCGGACTACTTTGCGGCCAAGGCGGGAGCGGTGGTCACGGAGGGGTCGGCGGCGTCGGCGGCACCGGTGGTGCCGGCGGCGACGGAGTGACCCCGGGTACCGGCGGTACCGGCGGCACCGGAGGGGCCGCGGGCCACGGCGGCGCCGGGGGGGCTGGACGACTCTTTGCTCCCGGTGGCCAGACGGGAGGCGAGGGCACCGGGGGCACTGGCGGCCTCGGCGGTAATGGCGGCAACGGCACCCAGGCCGGCTCCGCCGGTGCCGGCACTGGCGCCGACGGAAGCATCGGTGTCACCGGTGGGCATGGCGGCCAGGGCGGTGCCGGCGGGGCGGCGCTGACCGGCGGATTTGGCGGGAGCGGTGGCAACGGCGGTAACGGCGGTACCGGGGGTACCGGTGGGGACGGCGGTTCCGGCGTGGTCGGTGGTGGAAACGGTGGCGCCGGCGGTACCGGTGGCACGGGCGGCGCGCCCGGCCTTGCCGGTCCAGCCGGGGGTTTCGGTGGTCATGCGGGCAACCCCGGCCTCGCCGGATCCGGGGGAACCGGTGGGCAGGGTGGAGCGGCCTCGGCCGTACCCAATGCCGCCGCGGGAACCGGGCTCGCGGGCGTCGACGGCTATCAGGGCGGTGCCGGTGGTACCGGTGGCAGCGGCGGCGGGTTCGGCGGTAACGGCGGCAACGGTGGTGGCGGTGGTGCCGGTGGTGCCGGTGGAGGTGGCTCTGACGCCGCAGGTCTTTTCAGCAGCGGTGACGGAGGCAAGGGCGGCCGGGGCGGTGCCGGAGGACAGGCCGGTATCGCCGGCGGCGCGGCGGCCGCCAACGGCGTCGGCGGGCAGGGTGGTGTCGGCGGCCGGGGTGGTCAAGGTGGGCAAGGCGCGCCGGGCACCAGCTCCCTTGCACCCACCGCGGGCGACCTGGGTGGCAAGGGTGGTGCCGGCGGCACTGGCGGCGTCGGCGGTGCGGGTATCGGCGGCGTCGGTGGTGGTGACGGCGGCCGAGGCGGCGTCGGCGGTCAGGGCGGCAACGGCGGGACCGGTGGCGACAACATCGGATTCAGCGGCGGTAGCGGCGCGAAGGGCGGGCAGGGCGGCGTCGGCGGCAATGCCGGGTTGGGCGGATCCGGTACCGACGGGGGAACGACAGGCGACATCGGGACGGGCGGGGTGGGGGGTACCGGCGGCACCGGTGGTCAGGGCGGTGAAGGGAAATCCGGCTTCAGCTCAGCCACGCCCACCGCGGGCGACCTGGGCGGCAAGGGTGGTGCCGGCGGCACCGGCGGCGTCGGCGGTGCGGGCAACGGCGTGACGCACGGCGGCGCCGGCGGCCAGGGCGGCGTCGGCGGTCAGGGCGGCACCGGCGGGACCGGCGGCGACAACATCGGATTCACCGGCGGTAACGGCGCGAAGGGCGGGCAGGGCGGTGTCGGCGGCAATGCCGGGTTGGGCGGATCCGGCACCGACGGGGGAACGACAGGCGACATCGGGACGGGCGGGGTGGGCGGTACCGGCGGCACCGGTGGTCACGGCGGTGAGGGGAAATCCGGCACCAGCTCGGCCGCGCCCACCGGGGGCGATCAGGGCGGTCAGGGTGGCGATGGTGGGACCGGTGGTGACGGCGGCGCGGGCAACGGCGTGACGCACGGCGGTGCCGGCGGCCGGGGCGGCGTCGGCGGTCAGGGCGGTCAGGGTGGGACCGGCGGTAACAACACCGGCGCCAGCGGTCTAGGTGGTAGCGGAGGCATCGGTGGTACTGGTGGTTCGGCCGGTGCGGCCGGGATCGGGACGGACGGCGGCGGCGCCGGCTCCCTCGGCACCGGCGGCAAAGGCGGTACCGGCGGCACCGGCGGGCAGGGCTTCAACGGTGCCAACGGGACCAACGCCGGCTCCCCGTCGAACGGTACGCCAGGCGGCCAAGGTGGGACCGGAGGTCAAGGCGGTGCCGGCGGTGCCGGCGACGGCCTGGGTAGCAACGGTGGCGACGGCGGTACCGGCGGCAAGGGGGGTGCCGGCGGTGTCGGCGGTTTCGGTGGCAACAACACCGGCAACAATGGCGGCGACGGCGCCAACGGTGCAACCGGCGGTACCGGTGGCACCGCCGGTATGGGCGGTGCGGGCACCGATGGCGGACTAATCGGCAAGAACGGCACCGGCGGTGACGGCGGCAAAGGTGGTGCCGGCGGTACCGGCGACGCCGGCGCCAACGGCGGTAACAACACCAACGGCGGCAATGGCGGCAACGGCGGTAACGGCGGAGCGGGTGGGGTCGGCGGAGCGGGCATCGGCGGTGTCGGTGGCGGTACCGGTGGCCAGGGTGGTGCTTCCGGCGCCGGAGGCAACGGGGGCAACGGAGGCAACGGCGTCGGCATATTTACCAGACCTGGCGGGGCGGGCGGCGCGGGCGGCAACGGTGGGACCGCAGGCCAGGGCGGTGCTGGCGGTGTCGGTGGCGGCAACGGGGGCCAAGGCGGCGCTTCCGGCGCCGGTGGCAACGGCGGCAACGGTGGGGCCGGCGGCGGCTTGGGCAGCACCGGAGGCGACGGCGGGGCCGCCGGCGACGGCGGCGATGGAGGAAAGGCCGGTGCCGGAGGTGCCGGCGGTGCTGGCGGCGGTGACGGCGGCCAAGGTGGCGCTGCGGGTGCCGGCGGCAACGGCGGCGATGGCGGCAGCGCCAGCTTCGCCGGTTGGTCCGGTGGGAGTGGCGGCGATGGTGGCGCGGCGGGCGTGGCGGGCGGCGGTGGTGCCGGCGATGGCGACGGTGCCGGCGGCAACGGTGGCGCCGGGGGGGTCGGCGGTTCCGGCGGTAATGCCGGCAATAGCCGGGGTGCTGTCGCCGGAAATACCGGGGGTGCGGGCGCGGCAGGAAGCGCTGGCGGCGCCGGCGGCGCTGCCAGCGGCAGCGGTGCCGCCGGTAACGGTGGTAACGGTGGTAACGGTGGTAGCGGCGGGACGGGCGGCCACGGCGGCAGTGTCGTCAATGGGGCGGGAGGCGCGGCGGGCGCAGCCGGTGGGGGCGGCGCAGGCGGTGCAGGTGGCGACAACACCGGCACCGGTAACGGTGGCAACGGCGGCAGCGGCGGAACCGGTGGTAACGGCGGCACCGGCGGCGATGCCGGCAGTGGCGGCATCGGGAACTCCAACCCGGGTGCCGCCGGTGCCGCAGGTGGTCTTGGCGGTGCCGGTGGTGCGGGCGGCCATGCCCTCGGTACCAGCGGCAATGGTGGCAGCGGCGGCAGCGGCGGCGCCGGGGGCAACGGCGGCAACGGCGGCATCTCCGACGGACTCGGTAACGGCGGCAATGGCGGTGGCGGCGGTGGCGGCGGCACAGCCGGCGCCGGCGGTAACGCCAGCACCGGCGGCGGCACCGGCGGCCAGGGTGGCAACGCGGGGGCCGGCGGCAACGGCGGCAACGGCGGTCATGCCACCATCGCCGGGTTTCCGGGCGGCAGCGGCGGGACGGGCGGCGTGGCCGGAGGCGCCGGGGCCGGTGGCACCGGCCACGGCATCGGCAACGGCGGGAACGGCGGGGCCGGCGCCAACGGCGGGACCGGCGGCAACGGCGGCTACAGCCTCGGCTCCGTCGTCGGTGGCGCGGGCGGTTCCGGCGGCGCGGGCAGTGCCGGGGGCGCCGGCGGCCACGCCACCGGCAGCGGCACCGGGGGCATCGGCGGGTCGGGCGGAAACGGTGCCAACGGCGGTAACGGTGGTAACGGCGGCAACACCATCAACGGCGCCGGCGGCAGTGGCGGCAATTCCGGCGCCGGTGGCGCAGGCGGTGCCGGCGGAAACAACAGCGGCACCGGCGATGGCGGGGCCGGCGGCGCCGGCGGCAGCGCCGGGATCGGTGGCAACGGTGGCACCGGCGGCACCGGCGGATTCGGCAGCAACGGCGGCAACGGCGGTACCGGCGCTCTGGGCGGCGCCGGAGGTGTGGGCGGCGACGCCACGGGTATTAGCGGAAACGGCGGGAAGGGCGGCGCGGGCGGTACTGGAGGCAGTGGCGGCACCGGTGGCACTGGCGGCTTGACCGACTCCCACGGCGGCGCCGGCGGCGGTTCCAGCCAGGGTGGTGCCGGCGGGGCAGGCGGCAACAGCACCGGCGGCACCGGTGGTGATGGCGGCCTCGGCGGTACCGGCGGTGGTGGCGGGAATGGCGGCAACGCCGGCGCAGGTGTCGGCAACAGCCCCGGCAACGGCGGCAGCGGCAGCAGCGGTGCCAAGGGCGGCGGCGGCGGAAGCGGCAAGAACGGGCCGGGCGGGGCGGGCGGCCCCGGTCAGGCCGGCTCCGCAAACCTGGGTCAATTGGGCGGCTCCGGCGGCCTTGGTGGTGCCGGTGGCGCCGGCGGGTGATCCCTCGTTAGTCCCAGACATCCGGCGGCGGCGGTCTGGTGGCGACACCAAGCGGGTTTGTTAGGCGCTGTTCGCGTCCGGGGTCCTGACCATCGCAACCAGGGTGTGCTTCGCCAGGCGCCAGGTGGACTTCGACACCGACAACCGGGTCGCTGGATCGCCCACTGCCACAACATATATCACCTGGAAGCCGGTATGGCGACGTTCATTGAGTACCGGTCGTAGCGTGAGGAGGTAGATATTCATGCCGCGGCAGCCGGGCCCTTCATGCTCGGCGTCCGGGTGCGCCGCGTGCCATCGACGCGCTAGGCCACCGCACCTGATTGCTGATCTTCCGCCGCATCGGCCTCGGCGTCGCCCTTTGCGTCGGTGAGGGCGGACAGTGCGTCGGTCAACACTCGCTGGATTCCGGAAGTGATTCCAGTGCAGGAGGTTTCGATCTTCGTAGCACTTTTCTGAATTGAACAGGCGGCCTTCTTCACGTCATCAAGCGTATTGAGCTGCGCGATGGCTTGGGTAATTTTCTCTTCGGCGGTGGCGATCTGGTGTGCGCCCCTACGGGTGGTCGCTGCCAGTGCGGCCGTGCGCAGCAGCATGACGACGGTGCGCACCAGTTCCGGGTCGTCTGATCCCGGATCGAAGGCAAGCACGATACGACGGGGACCGATCACCCTGATGGACCGGCCTCCGTTCTGCTCGGCGGTCCGCACGAGGCCGAGCGCCGCCGCGGCAAGGCGGTTACGCTCGGCCTCGTCAAAGTACGCGGTCCAACCCGCACGGGCCGAGTCCGTCATTTCGATCACTACGCGGGCCGCACCGCCATCGATGGTCAGCAATGCGTCGCCCTTCTTCGAGCGGGGCACTGCGCCGACAATGGCACGGGTGTCCGTGAAATCGTCACCGAGGCCCGTGGCGACCTCCGAAAGCACAGCGTTGACCTGATTTTCGAATGTGTCGCCCTTGATCGGCGTCACCTTGGCCAACCTGGCCCTGGCTTCCTGAACCTTTAGTGAGGTCATCAATTCGTCAACCTTCTTGACCACGTCGACGTGGTTCTTATCGATCTGTTCGGTCAGCTTCTGCTGGCGGGCATCGAGTTCCGCGGCGTGTTTGGCTATCGGCGAGGTGGGGTCGCTGGGGTCGAATTGCTTCGCGGCCTTGGCCAGCAGTTCGCTGGTGCCGGTTCTCGCCTTGGCGTCGAGGTCGGCACCGAACTTGTCGAGCACGGGCTGCAGTCGTTCCAGCAACTCGGGGTTCTCGCCCGCGAAGATGCGACGCAACTCGGAGGTGAGGTCAGTCTTGGCCGTTGAGACCGAGTCGGTGAACTCTTTGCGGCTGGCGGCGTCGGCCTCGCTGATGGCCTTCTTGGCATCGGTGGCGGCCTTCGCCACGACTTCGGATGCTGACTTCACTGCCCGTTCGGTGATCTCGATCACCTTGGTTGTGGAGTCTGCTGCCTTGTCGCCGACTTCCTTCAGCATCTGCTCGAGGATGCGCGACTCCTGAGCCTGGCCGGTTACGGACAGTGCGTGCGCGCCGATCTTGACTGCTTCGGTGATGAAATCGGACAGATCGGCCGCCGCGAGAGTGTTCGGATCGTCCACTATCGGACCCCTTTCGCCGGCCGTCCAGCGCTGAGCCTCGCGGGCAACATCCTTGTCCCGCACGGTGAGTCCTTCGATTACGACGCCGGTCAGGGTGTCGTCGAAGTGAGCTTGGGGCTGCTTGTTTTGCATGGCTTCCTCTGGAGAGTTGTGCTGCCGCGGGGGTGCGGAAGCGGTGTGTCCGAAGAATCCATCACCGTAGATCTTTGGTCAACGGTGATTACTGATAAGCCCGCTTATCAGTCATGGCAGTTGGAAAATGAACTATCGAGGCTTACCTTGGGGAGGAGCCGAGAGGATACCCGTGATCACGCTGACGCTGCAGGACGTCGCTGACCTAGCCAAGGTACAGCGGCCTGTGGTCAGTATGTGGCGAAAGCGGCCAATGGTTCGCGGTGTGTCGATACCGTTCCCGGCTCCGGTGGCGACCGTCGACGGTGTTGCGCGCTTCTCCCGTGACGATGTTGTGGATTGGCTGACCCGCACTGGTCGCGGCAACAACTCCGAATACGACTACGACGCCCCCGGGGTTGCGACGCCAGACGATGCGGAACTCGAAGATGTGGTCACTCTGCTGTGCTGGTACACGCTCACCGGACAAGAGCTCACCGGCAGGGCGCACCCGGACTTGGTGCGGTCGGCAGATGAGTTCGATCCCCAGGACAGCCTGTTGGCCAGAGAGATCCGCGAGCTGCGGGTGTCCAATGACGTGCTCGCCTACGTCGACGATCTGGTCGAAGCGTCGCACGGCCCGGCCGACGCGCTGCAGCGTCTCGAGGCCGGACGACTCAAGCGCCGCGAGCAACTGCGCGAACTCACCGACGACGCGGTAAAACTGTTGCGCTGCATGGTTGAAGCCGCTGCTGTCTATCTCGAAGACGACCGGGTGGTGCTGCGGGCCGAGGGTTCGCCGGTGGCGCTCGATGTGGCGGAGGCGTGCGAGCTCGATGTCGTGGCGATCGATCGAGCCCTCCGGCGCCGCGCGGTCATACGTGGCATCCATGTCCGGGAAACCGCTGTATTCAAATGCGTTTCAGTCATCTCCCTGGTCGGTCTTGATATTGCTGACACCCTCGACGGTGTGGACGATGCCGTTCTGGAACTGCCGCCGGGGGATGTGGCGATTCTCATCGGCTCCGCCGCCGCGCTCTCCGATGAGCTTGCCGGGCCGTTGCAGCACCGCCGCGCGGGGGCGCTCCGTGTGGGCAATCTTGTTGCTGCGGTCCGGCTCCCGCGGGGGCTATGGCGCGAGGCGCACCGACAGAGCTTGGCGGTGTGGGTCTGCGTCGGCGGTGCTCAAGCGCAGCGGCCCTGGGTTGCCGAACTCGGCGCCGTCGAGCACATCGAGTTAACAGATGTCGCCGCCGACGTCGCCGGCGCGTTGGCGCAGACGGAGGACCGTGCCTTCCGCTACGCACGGCGGACCCAGCTGTCGAGCGTGCTCGCCGGAGCGGCTGTGGTGCCCAGGGGAGTTCGAGCAGTGCGCCTGCGCGGGCATGATGAAGCAGAACATGTGGACCGAGTGCACCGGGCAACGTTGGTGACGACGACACCGCTGCCGATGTTGGACGTGCTGGTCACGTCGGCGCCCGGGCGTATTCACCTTGCCCACCGCTCCTTGGACGAGCTGCAGTCCGCCAAGCGACTGGTCCTCAAGCGGGGGCGACGCATCGACGTCAGTCACGGGTCACCGGAGGGAACGGTGCGGGTGCTGCCGGAGGAAGTGGTTGGGACGCTTACCCTCGATCCTCTTGACGCCGAGGCGAAGTACCCGCGTGCCACGCGTACCGAGCCAGGTGATGTGATCTTCGTGGCGAAGCCGCGGCCGAGGGCCTGGGTGGACCGGGAGGGTGGGGCGATGGTGGCCTGCCCAGCCCGGATCCTGCGGTTGTCCGAGTCGGCGGAGGTCGGCCCGTTGGTGCTCGCCGCGCTCATCAACCAAACCGCATATCCCGGAAGCGAATGGCAGACATGGACGGTTCCGGTGCTGCCACGCGCCGAAGCTGAGCGTCTCGAGGCCGCGCTGGCCGAGGCTCATGAATACGAACAGCAGGCGAGCCGTCGGGTGGCCGCTGTGCGCGAGTTGACGACGGCAATGATCAACGGGGTCGCCGCCGGCGCCCTGACGCTCGATGTGGAACACAGTGCGCCGGGGTTCACCCGGGGCAGGAAATAGGAAGGACGCACGCGATGCCGCCCCGGAAAAAGCAGGAGCCGCAAGCACCGTCGACCATGAAGGAGCTTAAGGACACGCTCTGGAAGGCCGCGGACAAGCTGCGCGGGTCGCTGTCGGCCAACCAGTACAAGGACGTGATCCTGGGTCTGGTGTTCCTGAAATACGTCTCGGATTCGTTCGATGAGCGCCGTGAGGCAATTCGTGCCGAGCTTGTCGCCGATGGTATGGACGACGATCAGATCGAGGAACTGATCGATGACCCTGAGGAGTACCACGGTTACAACGTGTTCGTGGTGCCTCCGACCGCGCGATGGAAGTTCTTGGCGGAGAACGCCAAAGGTAAGCCCGCGGTCGACGGCGATCACGGCAAGAACATCGGCCAGCTTATCGACGAGGCGATGGATGCCGTGATGAAGGCCAACCCGACGCTGGCCGGCACGCTGCCGCGGTTGTACAACCGCGACAATGTTGACCAGCGGCGCCTGGGGGAGCTGATCGACCTGTTCAATAGCGCACGCTTCAGTCGGCAGGGCGAGCACAAGGCGCGCGATCTGATGGGGGAGGTCTACGAATATTTCCTTGGTAATTTCGCTCGCGCGGAAGGCAAGCGGGGCGGCGAGTTCTTCACCCCGCCCAGCGTGGTGAAGGTGATCGTCGAGGTGCTGGAACCCACCACGGGCCGGGTATACGACCCGTGCTGCGGGTCGGGCGGCATGTTCGTGCAGACCGAGAAGTTCATTGCCGACCATAACGGTGATCCAAAGAACATCGTCATCTACGGCCAGGAGAGCATCGAGGAAACCTGGCGGATGGCCAAGATGAACCTGGCCATCCACGGCATCGACCACAGCGGGCTCAGCAGCCGGTGGGGAGACACCTTCGCGCGCGATCAGCATGCCGATGTCCAGATGGACTACGTGATGGCCAATCCGCCCTTCAATATCAAGGACTGGGCGCGCAACGAGGAAGACCCGCGCTGGCGGTTCGGCGTGCCGCCGGCCAACAACGCGAACTACGCCTGGATCCAGCACATCCTGTCCAAGCTCAAGCCCGGTGGCAAGGCTGGGGTGGTGATGGCCAACGGCTCGATGTCGTCGAACTCCAACGGGGAGGGCGAAATTCGTGCGCAGATCGTGGAAGCCGACCTGGTGTCCTGCATGATCGCGCTGCCGACCCAGCTGTTCCGTAGTACGGGAATTCCTGTGTGTCTGTGGTTCTTTGCGAAGGACAAGGCTGCGGGCAAGCACGGTTCGGTCGATCGATCAGGTCACGTGCTGTTCATCGATGCCCGTGAACTGGGCTACATGGTGGACCGAGCCGAGCGGGCGCTCAGTGACGACGACATTGTGCGGATCGGTGACACCTACCACGCCTGGCGTGGATCCTCGTCGGCTGCCGCGAAAGGCATTACCTACGAAGATGTTCCGGGGTTCTGCAAGTCGGTGACGCTGGCAGAGATCAAGGACGCGGACTATGCGCTGACGCCTGGTCGGTATGTCGGCGCGGCAGCAGTCGCAGGCGACGGTGAACCGATCGACGAGAAGATCGCGCGACTGAAGGCGGAACTGCTTGCAGCGTTTGATGAGTCGGCGCGGTTGGAGAAGGTCGTTCGGGAGCAGTTGGAGCGCTTGTCGTGACGCGCGTTCGTGTCGGCGCACTCGTAAATGAAGGAATACTTCGGGTGGAGGACGGTAACCATGGCGAATACCGTCCGCGCCCCGATGAGTTCGTCGTCGATGGTGTGCCATTCATTCGTGCTGCTGACATGTCGAGCGGAGAGGTCGACTTCGAAGGCGCGGGGCGAATCAACGGTGTTGCCCGGGCGCGAATCCGAAAAGGTATCGGTGCGCCCGGGGATGTGATCTTGTCTCACAAGGGAACCGTCGGCCGCATCGCAGTCGCTCCAATGACCTCGCCCGACTTCGTATGCTCACCTCAAACGACATTCTGGCGCTCGCTGAATCCCGAGAAGCTTGATCAACGGTTCCTTCGATATCTGATGGCATCTGATGATTTCAAGAGACAACTCGATGTGCTCAAAGGGCAGACGGACATGGCACCGTACGTCAGCTTGTCCGATCAGCGTTCCATGGAACTTCAGCTACCGGATATCGATGAGCAACGGGTTATCGCCGATGTGCTCGGTGCCCTCGATGACAAGATCGCCGCTAACGAGCGAATCCGAGTCATTGCTGATACCTTAGCAAAAGCTGTGTGGCTGTCCTCGACCGCGAACGGATTGGACGCCAGTTTGTCAGAGATGGCGTCTTTCGTGAACGGAAGAGCGTTTACAAAGAACGCTTCTGGCCGTGGCCGCGTGGTTGTGCGTATTGCGGAACTTAATTCGGGCATCGGGGGATCGACTGTCTACAACGACATTGAGGTGCCGAGAGACCACCTGGTCGGGCCTGGTGATCTTCTTTTCGCCTGGTCGGGATCGCTGACTGTAGCGCGTTGGTTCCGTCCGGAGGCGATTGTCAATCAACATATTTTCAAAGTGATTCCGAAGGCTGGGTATCCTCTGTGGCTGGTCAACCAGGCGCTTCGCGCGAAGTTGGAGGATTTCAAGGCGATCGCAAGCGACAAGGCGACAACCATGGGCCACATTCAGCGTCGTCACCTGGACGAGTCGACAAAAGTCCCCGTCGCTGGGGAGATTGACCGTATCGACACGGTGATGAGCACTTTGTGGTCTCGCGCGTTGGCAGCCGAGCAGGAGAATGTGAATTTGTTAACCGCACGCGACGAGCTGCTCCCCCTTTTTATGACTGGCCGTCTGACGGTCAGAAGCCCAAAGAACCTCGCCCAAGCGGTGGTCTAGTGGCGTACGAACTCGAGGATCGTCTTGTAGTTGGTGTTGCGTCAAGCGCACTGTTCGACTTATCCGAATCCGATGCATATTTTCGCGAGCACGGTGAATCGAAGTATCGGGACTATCAGGACGAACGTATCGAAGAAACCTTGAGGCCAGGAGTTGCTTTCCCGTTTATCCAGCGCTTACTTAGCCTGAACGACCTTCGGCCTGACGATCCCTTAGTCGAAGTGATCATTTTGTCACATAACGACCCTATGACCGGGCTCAGAGTAATGCGGTCGGTGCAAGCATATAACCTCGCGGTGAGTCGCGCGGTATTCACTCAGGGACAAGCTCCGTACGCTTACATCAAAGCGCTGAGCATGTCGTTGTTCTTATCGGGGAACCGCCGCGACGTTGATGCGGCTATCGCCGCGGGGTCGCCCGCAGGGCATGTTTTGCCGTCCTCTGCTTCGTATGATCCTGAAGATCTTTCGCTTCGAATCGCGTTCGACTTCGATGGTGTTCTAGCAACTGATGCCTCGGAGCAGATCTACAAAGAGGCAGAAGTAATCGAGCATTACCTGGAACATGAATCTTCTCACCGCGAAGTCCCGCTTGATCCAGGTCCGCTGAAGGAGCTTCTTGAGGATCTCAACCGTATTCAATCGATAGAAGACCAACGCAAGTTGGCAGATCCGTCATACGAACTGAGGTTGAGGATCTCGTTGATCACAGCCCGGAATGCACCCGCCCATGAACGAGCCGTGAACTCGCTCAGGGCATGGGGTGTGAATGTTAATGATGCCTTTTTTCTAGGTGGGATCGAAAAAGTCAAGGTGCTTCAGGTTTTGCGTCCCCACGTATTCTTTGACGATCAGCAGATCCACTTGGACAGCGCTGTCGAACACATAGCTGGGGTACATGTTCCATACGGGATCGCCAACAGCGACCAGGCAGCCGTCGAACCTCGCCTGGATATCGGGTTTGCGCCATCCGGCAACTCGGCCGCAGACGTTGGACCCGATTTGTCGCTGGAGGTTTGATGGCTCCCCGCGAAACTCGCCCATGCGGTGCCACGCTAGTCCGGAGAATTGAGTCGCGTGACCTGCTCATAGACACCGACATAGACAATCTTCGCCACTACATAGACAGTGTCAGTGTTAGCCGGGGCGCACGTCCGCCGAGGCTGCAGCTCGTCGACTACGGTGCCCGGCCCTTGGCAGAGGATCACGATGGCGCGCGATGACCAAGGCAAGAACGAGGCCAGGTTCCTTGCGATACAGCCCAAGGCCGCTGTCCCGGACTGGTATCTAGAGCTGCTCGATGTCGTGGCTGGCCGAGTTCAAGCCGGGCGTCAACGCGCCGTTGTGGCAGCCAATCAGGAGCTGGTCGCCACGTACTGGGAAGTCGGCAAGGAAATCTTGGCTCGGCAGAACGCCGAAGGTTGGGGCGCTCGCGTAATTGACCGGTTGGCTTCTGACTTCAAGGAACGCTTTCCGGAGGCCACGGGATTCTCGCCGCGCAACCTTAAGTACATGCGAGCGTTTGCGGCGGCGTGGCCACACCGGGCAATTGTGCAAGCGCCACTTGCACAATTGCCGTGGTACCACCACATCACGCTAAATGAGAAGCTGGACAGCTCTGACCTGCGACTCTGGCACGCACAAGCCGCCGTCGACCAAGGCTGGAGCCGCAACCTCCTTGTCCACCACATCGAGGGCCAAGTCCACCACCGGGCCGGCCGCGCCATCACCAACTTCACCGACACCGTGCCGCCGCCGGACTCAGACCTAGCCGAGCAGGCAACCCGTGATCCCTACCTCTTCGACTTCGTCGGCGTCGCCGACATTCGCGGGGAACGTGACCTGGAACAGGCGCTGACCGACCACGTAGAGAAGTTCCTCCTGGAACTCGGACAGGGCTTCGCGTTCGTCGGTCGTCAGGTCCACCTGGAGATCGGCGATGCCGACTTCTACGCCGACCTGCTCTTCTACCACCTGAGGCTGCGCTGCTTCGTCGTGATCGAGCTCAAGGTCGGCGACTTCGACCCGAGCTACCTTGGGCAGCTAGGCATGTACATGTCGGCGGTTGACGACCTACTGTTTCACGCAGAGGACAGGCCGACCATCGGCCTTGTGCTGTGCAAGACGAAGAACAACGTCGTCGCCGAATACGCGTTGCGCGGATACACGGCGCCGATCGGTGTCGCCGAATGGAAGACCGCGATCACCGCCAGTCTCCCATCAGAACTCGAGACGAGCCTTCCCACGGTCGAAGAGCTCGAAGCCGAGCTGGACGGCGAAAGTGATAAGGAGCGATCATGACCGAATTCAGTGAGGCCGCCTGGGAGCACATGGTGCTCGACGAACTGGCCGAGCATGAGTGGATCGCCATGTCCGGCAGCGACATTGCTCCCGGTACCGACAACGGTCGCGAATCCTGGTCCGACATCCTGCTGCCAGACCGCATGCTGGCCAAAATGCGGGCGCTGAATCCCAATGTTCCCGGCGACTACCTGGACCAGGCGCGGGCACAGATCATCACGCCGCGATCTCAGGACGCCATCACCGAGAACTTCCGGCTACACCGCTACCTCGTCGAGGGTTACCGGGGAATCAGCTACATCGACTCCGACGGCATCGAGCAGAACCCCACGATAAGGCTGATCAGCCACCGGCCCGAGGAGAACGAATTTCTTGCCGTCCAACAGGTTACGATCCGTACCACCGAGAAGCACCGGCGTTTCGACGTGGTGCTGTACCTCAACGGGATGCCGGTCGCCATCTTCGAACTCAAGCAGGCCGGTGCGCAGCACGCTGACGTCGCCGCCGCGCATGCGCAACTCCAAACCTATCGACGCGAATTCCCCATGGCTTTCCGGTTCGCGGTGCTCACCGTAATCAGCGATGGCATCAACGCCCGCTACGGCACACCGTTCACCCCGTTAGAGCATTTCGCGCCGTGGAACGTCGACGACGACGGCAACCTTGTCAAGGTCGGGCAGTCTGCTGACGAGCTGGACGTGCCGATCGAGCTGGAGACCCTGATCGACGGCTTGTTCAACACCGAACGCTTCCTGCAGCTGCTGCGCAACTTCACCGCCTTCGATGAAGACGGCGACCGGCTGATCAAGCGAATTGCTAAACCCCATCAATACTTCGCCGTCACCAAAGCGGCCGGGCAGACGGTGCAGGCGGCTGAGACCAACGGCAAGGCCGGTGTGGTCTGGCATACCCAGGGCTCGGGCAAGTCGATGGAAATGGAGCTCTACACGCACCTGGTAGCCCAGTACCCCAAACTGAAGAACCCGACCATCGTCGTCGTCACTGACCGCACCGACCTCGACTCCCAACTGTACGAAACATTCAATCGCTCGGCGCTGCTCGCCGAATCCCCGGCGAAAGTGACCACGCGATCGCAGCTGCGCGACGAGCTGTCGCACCGCTCTACCGGCGGCATCTACTTCACCACTTTGCAAAAATTCGGTCTTACCAAGGCCGAACGCGAAACCGGCGTCGACCACCCCCTGCTGACCGACCGGCGCAACATCATCGTCATCGTCGACGAGGCCCACCGCAGCCATTACGACAATATCGACGGCTATGCCCGCCACATTCGCGACGCACTGCCCAACGCGGTGTTCATCGCCTTCACGGGCACGCCGATCTCGGAGGTTGATCGCAATACCCGTGCGGTCTTCGGCCCGACCATCGACACCTACGACCTGACCCGGGCAGTAGCCGATAACGCAACGGTGCCAGTCTATTTCGAGCCACGGTTAGCCAAAGTTGGTTGGGCGGCCGGCGTCGGCGCGGACGACCTGGACGAGGCCGCCAAAGAGGCAACCCTCGGTCTCGATGATGTGGAACGTGCGCAGGTCGAAAAGTCGGTTGCCGTCATCAACGCGATCTACGGCGCACCGGCGCGCCTGGCGAAGCTGGCCGAAGACATTGTCACCCACTGGGAAGCGCGCTCCGAAGCGATGCGGCCGTTCATCGATTGTGCTGGCAAGGCGTTCATCGTCGGCGCAACACGGGAGATCTGCGCCCGGCTGTACGAGGAGATCATCACGCTCCGCCCGGACTGGGGTCACGACTCCGTCGACAAGGGCGTCGTCAAGGTTGTCTATTCGGGTTCTGCGCAGGACTCGGGGCTGATCGCGAAACATGTGCGCCGAGAGGGTCAAAACAAGACCATTCAGAAACGGTTGCGCGACCCTGACGACGAGCTGCAGATCGTCATTGTCAAAGACATGATGCTGACTGGGTTTGACGCGCCCCCGCTGCACACCCTCTATTTGGACCGGCCGCTCAAAGGCGCGCTGTTGATGCAGACGCTCGCACGCGTTAATCGGACGTTCCGTGGCAAGCCGTCGGGATTGCTGGTCGCCTACGCGCCCCTGGTGGACAACCTCGCGGCGGCCCTGGCCGAATACACCGAGACCGACCGTGCGGAGAAGCCGCTCGGCAAGGACATCGAAGCCGCCGTTGTCGAGACCCGCAAACTCGTTGCTCGACTGGACGAATTATGCGCGGGCTACGATTGGCGTTCCAAGGCGCCAATCGTTGGCTGGTTGAAGGCGGCCATCGGCCTGGCCGCCTACCTGCGTGCGCCGAGCACTCCGGGGAATCAGAACACACCAACGCTTGACGATCGGTTCCGCACTTTGTCAAGCCATTTGGCGCGGGCGTGGTCGTTATGCGCGGGCAACGAGACGTTGGCAGAGTTGCGGCAGACGGTGAAGTTCTACGAGCAGGCCCGGGTGGTGATGGGCAAATTCGATGCCCAGCAACGCCAAGCCGAGGGCAAGCCGATCCCTGAGGAAATCAAGCGACTGCTCTCGGGACTGGTCGATGCGTCGACCGCTGGCGGCGAGATCATCGACATCTACGACGCTGCGGGATTGGACAAGCCGTCACTGTCCGACCTGACGCCGGAATTCGAAACCAAGGCCAAAAAGTCGGAAAACCCACACCTGGCCATCGAGGCGCTGCGTGCTCTGCTCAGCAAAGAGATGGGCGTAGCGACCAAGAACAATCTGGTGCGTCAGCGCGGCTTTTCTGAGCGGGTTTCGGAGTTGATGCGCAAGTACACCAACCAGCAGCTCACCTCGGCTGAGGTGATCGCCGAACTCATCGCGATGGCCAAAGAGGTTGCTGCCGAGGGTGATCGAGGCAAGAAGTTCACGCCGCCGCTGTCGCATGACGAGCTCGCGTTCTACGACGCTGTCGCAGACAACGAATCGGCAGTTGAGCTGCAGGGCGAGGAGGTGCTGGCGCAGATAGCCCGGGAACTGGTGGCAGTCATGCAGCGTGACACCAAAACCGACTGGACCGTACGGGACGATGTCCGGGCGAAATTGCGGTCGTCCATCAAGCGACTGCTTGTCAAATACAAGTACCCGCCGGACAAGCAACCGGCAGCGATCAAGTTGGTGATTGAACAAATGGAGGCGTTGGCACCCCGATATGCGGAGCACGCAGGTCGATTAATGGATGCAGAAAGCTACAGGGGTCTGGATTGATGACACCGGTGGGGCGACCTCAACCGAAAATGTCTTTTCTGCTCGAATACGTGTAATACTCGCGAACCTCCATCCCCGATGACCACTGGGGATATCCGGCAATGATCTCGGCGTCGGACAACTCTGTCATATCAGGAGGTGCGTCGCCGAGTCCGGGTGCGTAACCGATGTACATTCGAGCAGCTAATCCCGACAGAGATAGCCAGTCGAAACCCAGGACATACTCCTGCAATCTTTCCCCAACGGGCGTGATCGTCTCAGAAGTGACAGCCTCGGGGGAATCGGCGTCCGCTGCCCACAGTTGGTCATAGTCACCCGTTGGCCGCCTCGAGTTTTCCGATGTGCTCGGTGCCCAATAGCCGCGGGTCGAATACCAATCTTTCTGTCGACTGGTGACATCGTTCGCCCACGCGACCTTCCCGACTCCTGTCATCACGACCAATGCGACGTTTGATCCGGTGAAACCGCACCATCGAATATCGAATATCGCCCCGGCACGTGAACGCTGCGGAGACACGCGCACATCAATCAACTCCGCCTCGTCTAGAGCGCCCTGTTCAATCAGAGGATTAAGGTTTGATGAAATCTTAAAATCGATGTCTGGTGTATATTCGTAAAGTTGACTAATTGCATAGCTTCTCACACCATCGATCCTATCATTAATTCGATATCGGTATGTGCGCAAAGGGGTCCGAAGGTGGTATGGTGCGTCCGGTGAATGGATCTACTTCCTGGCCTGCCGCGTTAAGGTAATTTAGGTATCCGTTGGGATAACCTGAGTTCGATTCCATGACCCGTATTGACACGACGCGCGGTTCGATTCCCGGTTGGTTGGGTGGGATCGGATAGATCCATCCTTGTCCTGACTTCGCTGGGGTGTCGGAGATTAGACCCGGAGGCACGCCCGGCAGGTTGACACCGCCGGGGCCGATCACACTCGTCGGGGGGTGCTGCTTCGGCAAGATATCGAGGTATTGTCGCTTTTCCTGATTCAGCAGTTCGGTGTCGATGTGAAAGTCGGTTCTTCGTGGGTCCTTCGCGGGCAGTGACTCGATTAAAGGCTTTTCGATATGGTTGTGCTCCCAAATCCTTCGATCGACGTCTTGCAATCCGGCGGCCGCTTGCTGACGAGATATCGGCGGTTCAGGTGCCGGCGTGGGGTCTTGTTTCCAAGTCCGGTCGACCAAACGAGGATATGGTTTCGAGGTCCGAGGGCCTTCATTGAACGTGGGGCAGCCCAGCGTATCGCCGTCGTGGTTCATTTGGTTGGAGACCTGCAGTTCGGCGGCCCACCATTCCTGTGCGGCGTCTCTGATCTGCCGGGTGAACCCGAGAGTAGCCTCCTGGTACTTCTCCGCGGCCGCATCGCTGATTCCGGCCGGACGAGTCCATGCCACCGATAGGTCGTCGTTGACCAGAAAACCCTGACGTTCTGCGTTGTCGATCATGGCTCGCACATTCGTCAGTTTCGGCATGACGGACTCGGTCAAGCCTCGGAAAGCTCTGTCTGCCATCCTTCTGATTGCATCGGCACCGCGAATGATTTCCTTGCGATCGGCGTAGGCAAGGGCGACTGCTGCATCAGCGGTTTGTCCCGTCCAGGATTGTCCACCCGGGTGTTCCACCGCATGTACGTATTCGTCGGCAGATTCTTCCAATTCGGTCGCGGTGGCCCTCCACGAGTCGATCAGCGTAAGCACCACTTCCGGTCGCGCCGAATCGATCTGGCTTCGGCTTACCACAGCCGCTTACCCCAGGCTTGCTGCGATCACAAGTGGACCGCCATGGACGCCAGCGGTTCCTGGATTTTTCGAGCCGGTTATCACCCCCGCCCGGTTGGCATCGGCATTTGCGAACTGGGTCCGCGCTCTATCCACGCGGTCACCCACCGTCGTGAACCGCTGCGCAACCTTCGTGCGGAAGGCGGATAGGGTTCCGCACTTACTGCGATGGCGGTAAGCAGCGTCGGTGTGTCGGCTGCCGTCTCCGGCAGGGGAGTGGGCGCATTGAGCTTCGCCGCCAAGCCGTGGAGTTTTGGAACCAACTGCGCCAATGCATCGAGTTCCAGCGACAGGATTTCGCGATCTAGCAATCCAACTCCTGTCAGCGCTACCTGTGAATGGTGCCACGACGCTATCAGCAGGGCGGCGCCGCTGCGTGCCCCCGCATAGCAACCCCGCTACGCTGAGCGCCGTGGCCGAGACCGCGCCGCTGCGCGTGCAACTGATCGCCAAGACCGACTTCCTGCCGCCGCCGGAGGTGCCCTGGGCAACCGACGCCAACGGGGGCTCCGCGCTGGTCGAGTTCGCCGGCCGGGCCTGCTACCAGAGCTGGTCCAAGCCGAATCCGCGGACCGCGACCAACGCCGGCTACATCAGGCACATCATCGACGTCGGGCATTTCTCGGTGCTCGAACACGCCAGCGTGTCGTTCTACATCACCGGCATCTCGCGGTCGTGCACCCACGAGCTGATCCGGCACCGGCATTTCTCGTACTCGCAGCTCTCGCAGCGCTACGTGCCCGAGAACAACTCGCAGATAGTGCTGCCGCCCGGCGTGGAGGACGACCCCGAGCTGCGCGAAATCGTGACCGCCGCCGCAGACGCCAGCCGCGCTACCTACACCGAGTTGCTCGGCAAGCTGGAAGCGAAGTTCGCCGACCAGCCAAACGCAATCCTGCGCCGCAAGCAGGCCCGTCAGGCCGCCCGTGCTGTGCTGCCGAACGCCACCGAGACCCGCATCGTCGTGACCGGCAACTACCGGGCATGGCGGCACTTCATCGCGATGCGGGCCAGCGAGCACGCCGACGTCGAGATCCGCCGGTTGGCGATCGCATGTCTGGGCCAGCTCGTCGGCGTAGCGCCCGCCGTGTTCGCCGACTTCGAGGTGTCCACGCTGGCCGACGGCACCGAGGTGGCGACCAGCCCGCTGGCCACCGAGGCCTGAGCGTCGCGGCGGTGCTCGGAGGCTTGCTCTAGCCAGGTAATCTGGGGAACCGTGAGCACCGTCGGATTCGATGCCCCAGCACGGCTGGGAACGCTGCTGACCGCGATGGTGACTCCGTTCGGCGCTGACGGCGCTCTGGACACCGCGGCTGCGGCCGAGGTCGCCACCCACCTGGTGAACGAGGGTTGCGACGGTCTGGTCGTCTCCGGAACCACCGGGGAGTCGCCGACCACCACCGACGATGAGAAGCGCGAGCTGCTTCGGGTCGTCCTGGACGCGGTCGGGGACCGGGCCCGGATCATCGCCGGTGCCGGCACCTACGACACCGCACACAGCATCAAGCTCGCCCGGTCCGCAGCCGCCGAAGGCGCACACGGGCTCCTGGTGGTCACGCCCTACTACTCGCGGCCGCCGCAGCGCGGGCTGATAGCGCATTTCACCGCCGTGGCCGACGCGACAGAACTGCCCGTTCTGCTCTACGACATCCCGCCCCGGTCGGTGGTGCCGATCGAATTCGACACGCTGCGCGCGCTGGCGGCACACCCCAACATCGTCGGCGTCAAGGATGCGAAGGCTGATCTGCATGGCGCGGGACAGATCATCGCCGAAACCGGCCTGGCCTATTACTCCGGCGACGACGCGCTCAATCTGCCGTGGCTTGCCATGGGCGCCACCGGCTTCATCAGCGTGATCTCGCACATGGCGGCAAGTCAGCTACGGGAGTTGTTGTCCGCCTTCAGTTCCGGTGATGTCGCCACCGCCCGCAAGATCAACCACTCGGTGGGGCCACTTTGCAACGCAATGAGCCGACTGGGCGGCGTGACGCTGTCCAAGGCGGGCTTGCGGTTGCAGGGCATCGAAGCCGGCGACCCCCGATTGCCGCAGGTGGCGGCCACCCCCGAGCAACTCGACGCACTGGCCGCCGATATGCGCGCGGCCTGCGTTCTCCGGTGAGTTGACGTTGAACGAGGAGCTCGCCCCGCCCGGTCCTCTGGCCGCGGGCGGACTGCGGGTCACCGCGCTGGGCGGAATCAGCGAAATCGGCCGCAATATGACGGTTTTCGAGCATCTCGGCCGGCTGCTGATCATCGACTGCGGCGTGATGTTCCCCACTCACGACGAACCCGGGGTCGACCTGATCCTGCCCGATCTGCGTCATATCGAAGACCGGCTCGACGACATCGAGGCGCTGGTGCTCACCCACGCCCACGAGGACCACATCGGGGCGATCCCGTTTCTGCTCAGGCTGCGGCCCGACATCCCGGTCGTCGGCTCGAGGTTCACCCTGGCGCTGGTCGCCGCCAAATGCCGCGAACACCGCATCAAGCCGGTGTTCGTCGAAGTCAAGGAGGGGCAGAGCAGCCGGCACGGGGTGTTCGAATGCGAATACTTCGCCGTCAACCACTCCATTCCGGACGCGCTGGCCATCGCCGTCTACACCAGTGCCGGGACCGTGCTGCACACCGGCGACATCAAGCTCGACCAACTGCCGCTCGACGGCCGTCCCACCGACCTGCCCGGCATGTCGCGGCTCGGGGACGCCGGTGTGGACCTGTTCCTGTGCGACTCCACCAACGCCGAGCATCCCGGCGTCGGGCCCTCGGAAAGCGAGATCGGACCCACCCTGCACCGGCTGATCCGTGGCGCCGACGGGCGGGTCATCGTGGCGTGTTTCGCCTCCAACGTCGACCGCGTGCAGCAGATCATCGACGCCGCAGTGGCATTGGGCCGGCGGGTGTCGTTCGTCGGACGGTCGATGGTGCGCAACATGGGCATCGCCCGCGAGCTGGGGTTCCTGAAGGTGGCCGATTCCGACCTGATCGACATCGCCGCCGCCGAGGAGATGCCGGCCGACCGGGTGGTGCTGGTCACCACCGGAACCCAGGGCGAGCCGATGGCGGCGTTGTCGAGGATGTCACGTGGCGAGCACCGGAGCATCACCCTGACCGATGGTGACCTCATCGTGTTGTCGTCCTCGCTGATCCCGGGCAACGAGGAGGCCGTCTACGGGGTCATCGACGCACTGGCCAAAATCGGGGCCCGCGTCGTCACCAATGCGCAAGCGCGGGTACATGTTTCGGGTCACGCCTACGCCGGTGAGTTGCTGTTCCTGTACAACGGCGTGCGTCCGCGCCACGTCATGCCGGTGCACGGCACCTGGCGGCACCTGCGGGCCAACGCCAAGCTGGCCGCCAGCACCGGTGTACCGCAGGAGTCGATCCTGGTGGCGGAGAACGGCGTCAGCGTCGATCTGGTCGCCGGCAAGGCCCGTGTCGCCGGTGCGGTACCCGTCGGCAAGATGTTCGTCGACGGATTGATCACCGGCGACGTCGGCGAAATCACGTTGGGCGAGCGTCTCATCCTGTCCGCCGGCTTTGTCGGGATCACCGTGGTGGTACATCGGGGCACCGGCAGGCCGGCTGCGAGACCGCATCTGCATTCCCGCGGTTTCTCCGAGGACCCGAAGGCACTGGAGCCCGCAGTGCGCAAGGTCGAGGTCGAACTGGAACAGTTGGCCGCCAACAACGTCACCGATCCGATCCGGATCGCTCAGGGCGTGCGTCGCACCGTCGGCAAATGGGTGGGGGAAGTCTATCGCCGCCAGCCGATGATCGTGCCCACGGTTCTCGAGGTCTGAGGCGCACTCGCGGGTGCGAACCCGGCGCGAGCCAGCCGGATCGCTAGATCTTCTCCGCGCAGGCCGACCATTCGATCTGTGAGGCCGGCAGTGTGCGCCCGGCGGGCCGCACGTAACGCTCCATGAGCTCGTCCGGCCCGACCTGCTCGAGCAGTCGCCAGCCGTACTCGGCGAGAAAGCCGTCCACCTCGTGAGGCAGTAAACCGAAATGCCAGAGTTGACGCCGGCCCCGCACCGAGCGGTACAGCGTGCGGGTGCCGTACCGGTTGGTCCCGTCGATGAAGTCGCTTCGGACATAGCTGAACACCATGCGACTACCCGGCGCCGTCGGGCGCAGTCCCTCCAGCGTGGCGCGCACGGCGCCCTCGCTGAGGTACTGGGTGACGCCCTCCCAAACGAGAAACACGCGGTAGTCGGTGCGGTACCCGTGCTCGGCCAGCGCGGTCAGCAGGTCGTCGCGCTCAAAGTCCAATGCCACCAACCGAACCGAGAGCGGCGGTTCGCCCAGCACCCTTCGTACGGTCCGCGCTTTGCGGGCGATGTTGACCGGCAGATCCACCTCGAAGACCGGCTTGCGGATCTGACGGGTCAACCGGTAGGCGCGGGTGTCCAGGCCGGCTCCGAGAATCACCACCGCGTCCATGTCACCGACCGATTCGGCGAGCTTGTCGTCGATGAATCGTTTGCGGCAGGCCAGATTTGCCCACAGTCCGGGGCCGGTCCACTCCGATGCGGCGATAAAGGCCCGGCGAAGAACCGGCGGGCGGACAGCGGCGACCAGCCAGCGCAACGGTGCCGGCAGGAAGAGCTCGGCCAGGTCGTCGTCCACCAGCCTCCGGGAGGCCGGTTCGTGCTGCTCCACCGCGGCCAGCAGCATCGGTCCGAAAGCGGTGCGCGCAGCGAGATTTCGTCGCACTTGGTACCCTACCGCTTGTTCACCGAGCCGGCGTCGACCGGCAGCGTGACACCGGTGATGTAGCGGGCCTGGTCGGAGACCAGCCAGGCCACTGCGTTGGCGATGTCCTCGGCTTGCAGGATCGGCACCGGCAAGGCGTTGCTCATGCCGGGTGCCCGGCCGGACTTGCCGACCAGATCGGCCAACCACGCCCGGGTGAACTCGTTGTTGATCATCGGCGTGTCGACTCCGGAAGGATGCACCGAGTTGACTCGGATATCGTGGGGCGCAAGCAGATTGGCGTACAGCCGCATCAACCCGACCAGCCCGTGCTTGGCGGCCGTGTAGCCGATGGAGCCGGCGTCGGCGCTTCCGACGCCGGCCAGACCGGCAGCCGAACTGATCAGCACGACCGAGCCGCCCTGTCCCTGCTCGATCATGGTCGGCGTCGACACGTCGACGGTGTGGTAGGCCCCGGTCAGGTTGACGTCGATGACGTCGCGCCACCCGTCAACCGATTGCATGGGCGCGATGCCCGCGTTGGCCACCACGATGTCGAGGCGACCGAACTCGTCAAGGCCTGCCTGCAACGCGGCCGCCAGCGAGTCGCGGTCCCGCACGTCACCCTGCCTGGCCACGATCCGCGACCCGGTGTCTTCGACGAGTTTGACGGTCTGCGCCAGGTCCTCAGCGGTACCCAGCGGGTAGGGCACGCTGTCGATCCGGCCGCACAGGTCGACGGCGATCACGTCGGCGCCGTCAGCGGCCAGCCGGACGGCGTAGGCGCGTCCCTGACCGCGTGCGGCACCGGTGATGAAGGCCGTCTTGCCTTCCAGCGGCCGGGTCATCAGGCGCGGATCTGACCTTTATCAGGGTCCCCGGCCGGAACGGGAGCCAGCATCTTGATGTCGGGTGCCCCGGCCAGGTGCCCGCCGACGGCGCCGAACATCTTGCCGACCGCCGGCGCGGTGCTGTGGGTCTTCAGCGCCTCTTCATCGGCCCATTGCTCGACGAACACGAAGGTCTCCCCGGACTGGTGCAGCGAATACAGTTGGCAGCCAGGCTCGCCGTGCACCTCTTCGACCGCGGTGGTGAGGATGTCTCGGACCGTGTCGACCGATTCGGGCTTCACGGTCAGCGTGGCGACGACGACTACGGGCATGCTGGGGTCTCCTGACGGCGGTGTGAGTCAGCGGGCGGGGTGGGTTCAGCGCTGTGGCTCGTCACCCACGGTTTTTCACCCTACTCACAGCCGTGCGACATGGGCGCGGACCTGCTCGACTACGGGTCTGCGACGTGACCGAGTCCGACCAGATTCAGTACGACGGCCGCAGGGCTGCCCGGGGAGGCCACCAGAGTAAAAGGTCGCTGGTGGGCGGCCAGGTGGGCGCGGGTCTCGAACAAAGCCCGAACGCCACGGCTCGTCAGCAGCGTGACCTGATTCAGCAGCACCGTCAACCCAACCGTGCCGCCCTGAGCGGCGTCGGAGAGATCGGCGCCGAATTGCTCTGCGGCGAGGGCGTCTACCGCGCCGGTCACCTTCAGGGTCGCGATGCCGGCTTCGATGGAGCGCTCGGCCGCATAGCTGTGCAACGCCACCGGCGCCGAGCCGCTTCCGGGAGCATTGGAGGCGACGAGGGCAGGGCGAAACACCTTGTGCCGCAGCCTTACTACGGTGCCTTTTCCGGCGGGGTGCGGCATGCCATCATGGCTGACCGTGACCTCGTCGAGGAGCCGCTCCATCATCGCCAAGCCCCGACCGGAATCACCGACACCGGGCTCGCGCCATTGCCCGTCGTCGCCGATGTGGACTTCTGCCACCCCACCTGAATGCAGCCGGCCGGTGATGCGCAACGGCCCCGGTGCGCAGTCCGGGTAAGCGTGCACCGCGGCGTTGGAGACGGCCTCGTTGACGGAGAGCTCCAATGCCAGCGTGGCCTCATCGCTGATACCGATTGCGGCCGTCCAGGATCGGACGCCGGCGAGGGCTTCGGCGATGCCGTGATCGTCGGCGATGGTCGACACCGCCAACTCCGGTGGCGGTGCGGCGAGAAGTTGCACTGCCAGAGCGGTCACGTCGTCGTCATAGCCGGTGCGGGTGAGCAATTCGACGGTCAGCTGACACACCCGAGCGGCGGGTGAGTCCGCGGCTCCGGTGGGCAGCACGCGGTTGGCTACCGCGTCGGCCGCCACTTGCGCGATCTCTGCGTAGCCTTCGGTGATCGTCCGGCCGGGACGCTCGATGAGGCCGTCAGAGTAGAGCAGCACCACGTCGTCGGGCCTCAGTGATTCCTGCAGGACGAGATGGTGGTGCCCGACCCCCATTGGGGCGTTTCCACTTTGGTGCAGGAAGCGAGTGGAGCCGTCGGCGCCGACAACGACCGGCGGCGGGTGTCCGCACAGGCAGTACTGCATATCCGCCGTTCGCGGGTCGATGACGACGACGCCGACGGTGGCGGCCCGCAACGGTGGCTTCTGCGCCGCGAACATGTCCACCTGGTTGATGGCAGAACCCAGGTCGGCGGCGGTGGTCAACGCCAGCTCCAGCGCGGCTCGAAGCTGCCCCATCGCGGCCGACGCCGCAACCCCGTGCCCGACCACGTCGCCCACCACCAGAGCCATCCGGCCATCGGGGAGCGGTATGGCGTCGAACCAGTCACCGCCCGCCGTCTGGTCGCGCGACGCCGTGAGGTAGCGGGCGGCGATGTCGAGATACGGGACCACTGGAAGCTCGACCGGCAACAAAGCCCGCTGAAGTTCGTCGACGACCTCGCGGGTTGCCTCGTAGCGGCGTTGCGCTTCCACCGCCTGTTGAGTCGCATGCTGGCGCTGCTGCACATGTTCGGTCACGTCGGCTCCGTATACGATGACCGACTCAGGATCTTCGGGGTGCGGTGTCGCGACGAAGCTCAACCAGCCTTCTGTGGCTTGGTTCGACGCGGGGTGCTCCCAATGAACTCGCCACTCCTGGCCGATCTCGGTCTGGCCGGTGGCGTAGACGCGCTCGATCACCGGAATCATCAGTTGTCGGTCCATTTCCGGAAATAGCTCTCGGAGGCTGCGGCCGATCACGTCGTCGCGGCCGGCGACGTACCGGTAGGCGGCATTGGCGGCTACGACACGAAGTTCCGGCCCGTGATAACAGCACGCCATCAGGCTCATTGCATCGAACACCGACCGAACTGTCGCTGCGTCGCCGACCCGGCTGTCGAGGTGATCAGTTTCTGGCACCTCCCCACAATGCCTGTTGAAAGATCCTGCCGGGCGCGGGTTCTGATAAACGGCAGACGTCACCTGTGGGGGCCGGGTCACAAAATGGAGTCCCACCGATAAACCGTTCGTTACCAGTGTGGCGGGTGGTGCGGATGTTGTCCTTGCGACTACGCTTGCCAGCATGGCCAGTAAGACCACCGCCCGCTCCGCAACACGAACGAGCAGGTCAGGGGCCACTTCGCGGGCCGGGGCCGCAGGTGGGCGATCGAGTGCAGGGTCCCGCGCGCCCAAGAAGCCCCCGGGCAAGCCCGTCAAGCGGGTCAGCAGGCCGGCCCGACGCCGCAACCAGTCGCTGTTGGTGCTGACCGGACGCGCGTGCGGTCGCGTCGCGCGCGCGAGCTGGATGATGGCCGCCAGGGGGACTGGGGGTGCGGCGCGGTCGATCGGCCGGGCGCGCAACATCGAACCCGGACATCGCCGCGACGGGATCGCGCTGGCGTTGCTGGGTCTCGCCGTGATCGTCGCCGCCAGTTCATGGTTCGACGCTGCCCGGCCGGTGGGGGCGTGGGTCGACGCAGGTCTGCGCATGTTCGTCGGCTCCGTGGTGGTCCTGCTTCCGCTGGTCGCCGCCACCGCGGCGATCGTGCTGATGCGCACCGAGCCCGATCCCGACGCGAGGCCACGGCTGATTCTCGGCTCCAGCCTCGTCGCGCTGTCGTTTCTGGGCCTGCGCCATCTATGGGCGGGTTCGCCCGAAGACCCCGAAATGCGCCGGCGGGCAGCGGGATTCATCGGATTCGCCATCGGTGGGCCGCTCTCGGACGGATTGACGGCGTGGATCGCGGCGCCGCTGTTGTTCATCTGCGCGCTGTTCGGGGTGCTGTTGCTGACCGGCATCACCATCCGCGAGGTGCCCGACGCGCTGCGCGGCATGTTCGGCACCCGGTTGTTCCAGCGCGAGTACGAAGACGACGAGTACGACGACTTCTCCGGTGATGACGCGGACACCGTCGAAGTCGCCCCGGCCGAAGATTTCTCGGACGGCTACTACGACGAGGCCCCGCTGCGCCCCGAGGACGAGCCCAAGCCCTGGCCGTCGGCGCCGGATGCGCTCGACGAACCCCTCGCGGACGAAACGCCGACAATCCCGGAGCCGCGGACCCGCCGGCGCGGAGCCAAAGCCGCCGAGAAGCGAGACACCCAGGTGCTGGACCGGGTAGTCGAAGGGCCGTACGCGCTGCCGTCGCTGGATCTGCTGGTGGCCGGCGATCCACCGAAGAAGCGCAGCGCCGCCAACACCCACATGGCCGAAGCCATCGGCGAAGTGCTCACCCAGTTCAAGGTCGACGCCGCGGTCACCGGGTGCACCCGCGGTCCCACCGTCACCCGCTACGAGGTGGAGCTGGGTCCGGGCGTGAAGGTGGAGAAGATCACCGCGCTGCAGCGCAACATCGCCTACGCGGTTGCCACCGAGAGCGTGCGCATGCTCGCCCCGATCCCCGGCAAGTCCGCCGTCGGCATCGAGGTGCCCAACACCGACCGCGAGATGGTGCGACTGGCCGACGTCCTCACCGCACCGTCGACCCGCCGGGACCACCACCCGCTGGTGATCGGCCTGGGCAAGGACATCGAAGGCGACTTCATCTCGGCCAATCTGGCCAAGATGCCGCACCTGCTGGTGGCCGGTTCCACCGGATCCGGCAAGTCCAGCTTCGTCAACTCGATGCTGGTGTCGCTGCTGACCCGGGCCACCCCGGAAGAGGTCAGGATGATCCTGATCGACCCGAAGATGGTGGAACTGACGCCCTACGAGGGTATTCCGCACCTGATCACCCCGATCATCACCCAGCCGAAGAGAGCCGCGGCGGCGCTGGCGTGGCTGGTCGAGGAGATGGAGCAGCGCTACCAGGACATGCAGGCCTCCCGGGTGCGGCACATCGACGACTTCAACGCCAAGGTGCGATCCGGTGAGATCACGACTCCGCTGGGCAGTCAGCGGGTGTACCGGCCCTATCCGTATGTCCTGGCGATCGTCGACGAGCTCGCCGACCTGATGATGACCGCGCCGCGCGACGTCGAGGACGCCATCGTGCGGATCACCCAGAAGGCGCGCGCCGCCGGCATCCATCTGGTGCTGGCCACCCAGCGGCCGTCGGTCGACGTGGTGACCGGGCTGATCAAGACCAATGTGCCGTCCCGGTTGGCGTTCGCGACGTCCTCGCTGACCGACAGCCGGGTGATCCTGGACCAGGCCGGCGCAGAGAAGCTGATCGGCATGGGCGACGGCCTGTTCCTGCCGATGGGCGCGAGCAAGCCGATCCGGCTGCAGGGCGCCTACATCACCGACGAGGAGATCCAGGCCGTCGTCGCCGCCTGCAAGGACCAGGCGGAACCGGAATACACCGAGGGTGTCACCGCAGCGAAGCCCAGCGGTGAGCGCACCGACGTCGATCCCGACATCGGCGACGACATGGACGTGTTCCTGCAGGCCGTGGAGCTGGTGGTGTCCAGCCAGTTCGGTTCGACCTCGATGCTGCAGCGCAAGCTGCGGGTGGGCTTCGCCAAGGCCGGACGCTTGATGGACCTGATGGAGACGCGCGGCATCGTCGGGCCCAGCGAAGGCTCGAAGGCCCGCGAGGTGCTGGTCAAGCCCGACGAGCTGGCCGGGACGCTGGCGTTGATCCGCGGCGGCAGCGGCGCCGACGGCAGCGACCCGGACGGGGACTAACCCCGCGAGCAGACGCGAAATCGCACTAAAACCCCGGTTTTAGTGCGATTTCGCGTCTGCTCACCCTCATAGCACCAACAGCATCCGGGAGTTGCCCAGAATGTTGGGTTTGACATAGCTCAGATCCAGGAACTCTGCGACACCGAGGTCATAAGAACGGCACATTTCCTCGAAAACCTCGGCAGTCACCGGGGTGCCCTCGATCTCGGTGAACCCGTGCTTGCCGAAGAACTCCGTCTCGAAAGTCAGCACAAACACGCGCTCGAGTTGCAGTTCGCGGGCCACCTCGAGCAACCGGTTGACGATCGCATGGCCGACTCCGTGGCCGGTCACTTCCGGGTCTACCGCGACCGTCCGGATCTCCCCGAGGTCGGACCACAACACGTGCAGCGCGCCGCACCCGATCACTTTGCCGGCGACTTCCGGGTCTTCGGCCACCCAGAATTCCTGCACGGACTCATAGAGCGTCACAAGATTCTTTTCCAACAAAATCTTTCCGGCGTAGGTGTCCACGAGTTGCTTTATCGCGGGGACGTCAGATGTACGCGCTCGCCGAACCACCGGCCGGTAATCCCGTCGACTTTCGGTCACAGGGAAACAGTATCGACATCACCGACCACATGAGCTGGTCAGCCGCTATTCTGATGCCGTGTCGGGGCAGCCGCAGACGGGTCAGGTAGCGGGCAAAGCCCGCATCGCCAATTTGGCGAATGTGCTTACATTGCTGCGGCTGCTCCTGGTTCCGATCTTCCTTTACGCGCTGTTCTACGGCGACGGCCACCACACCTGGGCACGGGTGGTGGCCTGGGCGATCTTTGCGGTGGCCGTCATCACCGACCGCTTCGACGGCCTGCTCGCCCGCAATTACGGCATGGCGACCGAATTCGGCGCGTTCGTGGACCCGATCGCCGACAAGACACTGATCGGAGCCGCGCTGATCGGGCTGTCCATGCTCGGTGACCTGCCGTGGTGGGTGACGGTGCTGATCCTGACCCGCGAAGTGGCGATCACCGTGTTGCGGCTGGCCGTCATCCGTCGCGGCGTCATTCCCGCCAGCTGGGGCGGCAAGCTCAAGACCGTGGTGCAGGCGGTGGCGATCGGGTTGTTCGTCCTGCCGCTGTCCGGGGTGTTGCACACCGCGGCCGAGATCGTGATGGGTCTGGCCATTCTCCTGACGGTGGTCACCGGCATCGACTACGTCGCCTCGGCAATCCGGGAAATTCGTCGCACTCGACACGACGCTTAGGGAACCAATGCGGCAGGCGCCTGCGTTCAGGTGAAGTCCCATGTTTTCTTGGGGATGACCGGACGAAGGGGAAGCACGATGGCGTCACTAGTGCGCGAGGTGGTTGGCGACGTGCTGCGGGGGGCCCGGACATCGCAGGGCCGGACGTTGCGCGAGGTGTCCGATTCGGCGCGGGTAAGCCTGGGGTACCTGTCGGAGATCGAACGAGGCCGCAAGGAACCGTCCAGCGAGCTGCTCAATGCGATCTGCGACGCTTTGAGCGTTCCGCTGTCGCAGGTGCTCATCGATGCGGGGGAGCGAATGGCTCGCGAAGAGCGTGCTAACCGCGCTGCCACGATCGATGCCAGCATCAAGGTCGTGATCCCTCCGGTGGTCTCGCTGGCCGTGGCGTGAGCGCGGCGGGTAGACCCGCTTCCGCGAGATATGCACCATGGGTGGGGCGATGAGAGCTGACCCATTAAATTGAGCGGCAGGGTAAGCGTTGCGGCCCATCCGGACCACAAGTAGAAGCGAAGGCGGAGCTAACTGATGGCCAATCCGTTCGTCAAAGCGTGGAAGTACCTCATGGCGCTGTTCAACTCCAAGATTGACGAGCACGCCGACCCGAAAGTGCAGATTCAGCAGGCCATCGAGGAAGCTCAGCGCACCCACCAGGCGCTGACCCAGCAGGCCGCGCAAGTGATCGGCAACCAGCGTCAGCTGGAGATGCGGCTCAACCGCCAACTGGCCGACATCGAGAAGTTGCAGGTCAACGTGCGCCAAGCGCTTACCCTCGCCGACCAGGCCGTTGCCAGTGGGGACGCCGCGAAGGCCACGGAATACAACAACGCCGCCGAAGCCTTCGCGGCGCAGCTGGTGACCGCCGAGCAGAGCGTGGAAGACCTCAAGGCTCTGCACGACCAGGCCCTGCAGGCAGCGGGGCAGGCGAAGAAGGCCGTCGAGCGCAACGCGATGATGCTGCAGCAGAAGATCGCCGAGCGCACCAAGCTGCTCAGCCAGCTCGAGCAGGCCAAGATGCAGGAGCAGGTCAGCGCGTCGCTGAGGTCGATGAGCGATCTCGCCGCGCCGGGCAACACGCCCAGCCTCGATGAGGTGCGCGACAAGATCGAGCGTCGGTACGCCAACGCGATCGGTTCGGCCGAACTCGCGCAGAGCTCGGTGCAGGGTCGCATGCTCGAGGTCGAGCAGGCCGGCGTCCAGATGGCCGGGCATTCCCGGCTGGAGCAGATCCGGGCGTCAATGCGTGGTGAGGCACTGCCGGCCGGCGGCGCGGCCGCACCCGGCGTCGCCCCGGCCACACCGGCCACCGAGCCAGGCGGAGCAATCCCCGACAAGCCCTTCGGTCAGTAGGTGGATTGATGGCGGTGAAGTCGAACCAGCGCGGGCTGTGGCGTGGGCTGCTACAGCGTGGATTCGACACCGCCGCCGATCTGACCGACCTGCTTGCGCGCAAGATCAGCGCTGCCAGCGATCCCCGTGCACGCCAGTTGCGCCGGCGGCGCCGAGCGCTGCGCTGGGCCTGGGTCTTCACCGCCGGCGTGGTGTTCTGGGGGCTGGTGACCGCCGTGCTGGCGGCCTGGGGCTGGTTCGCGCTATTGCTGCAGATCACCGGCGCCGTCGCCGTCGTCATGGTGATTCCGGCGACCTTGTTGTTCTTTCGCTACTACTGGTTGAAGTCCGAGCCGCTGCCGGCCCAACGGCCGACCAATCCCCGTCGGCTGCCACCATCCGGTTCGGCGGCCCGGCCGGCCATGTATGCCTTGGGCGCCTCCGAGCGCGGCTTCTTCTCGCTGCTGGGGGTGATCGAGCGGGGCGCGATGCTGCCGCCCGACGAGATCACCGACCTGACCGACGCGGCCAAGCGCACCTCGGCGGCCATGGCGGCCACCGCCGCCGAAGTGGTCTCGATGGAACGAGCCGCGCACAATGCCGAAGCCTCGCGTCAGTATCTGGTACCGACCATCAACGCCTACACCGCGCAGCTGGGCGCCGGCGTCCGGCAGTACAACGAAATGGTCACTGCCGCAGCGCATCTGGTGTCTTCGGTGAGCGGGGACGGCGCAGTCGGGGTGGCGCCGCTGGCGCAACAGCGCTACCGCGACGAACTCGCCGGCGCCACCGATCGCCTACTGGGCTGGGCGCAGGCCTTTGACGAACTCGGCGGCCTGCGCAGGGCCTAGTCAGGACACCGCGTGGGAAACTGATCGTCCCCACCGATCACTGCGCAGCCGTCCGCAGATTAGTCCAAGCCAGCGAACCCGCATCCTTACACGCGACAACAGCAGATGCCTGAGGTGTGGCCGCACCGGCGTCCCGCTGAATGTAGCGCATTGGATCTCCCTCCACGATGGGAAAGCCGAAGGACTGTTTGACGCCGAGCTGTACGACGATGAGAACTTGCTTGCGCTGTGTTCAGAGTGCAATGCGGGCCAGGGCCGCGACACCCTGCCGCTCCGGTTTATGGCAACAGCGGTTGCGTGATGACCACCACGTGCCGGTGTCAAAGTCGACGGTACGTCGTTACATTGCAACCACTTTCACCGAACAACGCCTCGAAGGAAAGGTGACGGTGCCACACGGTGCGGTCGAGGCGGGCAGCGACGCCCAGATCGACTACGGCAAGCTCGGCCTTTGGTTGGAGCCGGCCTCGGGGCGCCGGGTGGCGGTGTGGGCGTTCGCGATGATCCTGTCGTGTTCGCGGATGATGTTGGTCCACCCGGTGCTGCTGATGGACCAAACGTCTTGGAACGCCTTGCATGTGGCGGCGTTGGAGTTCTTTGGCGGTGTCCCAGCGCGGCTGGTGACGGCGATTCCTACCGGATGCGCCACACCAACCCCAAGCAGGGAGGACGCCCCTAACCAACCCTGCAGGACAACTCCCCACCTACCGGAGTGGGGACTTTCCGGGCCAAACACGGGGACTTTCACTTGGCCATTGACACGCGTGACAGCATGACTACATGCCGAACTGGCACCTGCCTAGCGGCCGACGGGATGTCGTATGCGCGAAATAGGGGGCAGCGTATGTCGTATCTACGCACGGTCCCAGAAATAGTTTCAGCAGCAGCGGCGGACGTCGCCGGAATCGGCTCAGCGATCACGACAGCAAACGCGACGGCCGCGTTGCCGACCACCGGTTTAGTTGCCGCCGCTCACGACGACGTGTCGGCGGCGATCGCTTCGCTGTTCGGCACTTACGGCCGCGAGTACCAGGCACTGAGCGGGCCGGTTGCGGCGTTCCACGACCAGTTCGTCCGGGCGCTGAGTTCTGCCGGAGCCGCGTATGCGGGCGCTGAGGCCGTTAACGCTTCGCCGTTGCAGGCTCTCGAGCAGCAATTCTGGGGTCTGATCAACGCGCCCAGCCAGGCAGTGTTCGGGCGGCCGTTCATCGGCAACGGGGCCAATGGATCAGCGGCCAGTCCCAACGGCGGAGTCGGTGGATGGCTGTACGGCAACGGTGGCAACGGCTATTCGCAGACCGCGGCCGGGATGGTCGGCGGGTCAGGCGGTGCCGCCGGGTTGCTCGGCAATGGCGGGATCGGCGGAGCCGGTGGGGCGGGCGCGGCCGGTGGGGCCGGCGGGGCCGGCGGATGGTTGTTCGGCAACGGGGGCGGCGGCGGTGCCGGCGGGACGGCTACGGCGCTCGGGGCGGCCGGCGGAATCGGTGGCGCCGGCGGGAACGCCGGCTTGATCGGCCTCGGCGGGGCCGGCGGTGTCGGCGGGATCGGCGCGGCCGGTCTAGCCGGGACCGCGAGCGTGGGCGCCGGCAACACCGGCGGCGTCGGTGGTAACGGCGGCGCCGGCGGGATGGGCGGCGCCGGAGGTGCCGGCGGCACGCTCATAGGCGCCGGCGGGGCGGGCGGTACCGGCGGCGCTGGTGGACTCGGGGGGGCTGGCGGGACCGGAACAACCGGCGCTGACGGCATCAACTTCGGCGACGCGGGGCAAACCGGCGGCAGTGGTGGTGGCGGCGGTGTCGGCGGTGTCGGCGGAGCGGGCGGGGCCGGCGGGGCCGGCAGCCTGATCGGTACCGGCGGCGCCCAAGGCGCCGGCGGGGCCGGCGGGGCAGGCGGAGTGGGCGGGGCGGCCGGGGATGGCGGTGCCGGCGCAACGGGCACCTTCGCCGGCGGCGGCACCGGGGTGGGCGGGGCAGGCGGAGTGGGAGGCAACCCTGGCACCGGCGGCGCCGGCGGGGCGGGCGGGACCGGGATCACCACTGGCGCAACCGGGGCGGCCGGCTACACGCCGACCAGCGGCGGAGATGGCGGAGCTGGAGGTAACGGAGCTACTGCCAGCACCGCAGGCGGCGACGGCGGAACCGGTGGCGCCGGCGGGGCCGGTGGGTCAGTCGGCAATGGCGGCACTGGCGGCCGCGGCGGCGACGGCCTGGCCGGCACAGCGGGCAAGTCTCTAAACACGCCCGGGGCCGACGGCACCAACGGGCTAGCCGGCGGGGCGGGCGGGGCCGGCGGCGTCGGCGGGGCTGGTGGTGCCGTCGGCGGGCTCGGTGGAGTCGGCGGCGCCGGCGGCACCGGAGCCACCGGCGGCACCGGTGGCAATGGCACCGCCGGTGCCAGCGCCACCACGTTGGGCGATGCGGGCCAAGCCGGCGGGTCCGGCGGCAAGGGCGGGGCCGGCGGGGCCGGCGGGGCCGGCGGTTTGGGCGGCACCAATGCCGCCGGACAGCAGGCCAGCCAAGGGGCCGGCGGGGCCGCCGGCGCCGGCGGCGCCGGCGGCGCGGCCGGCGATGGCGGCAACGGCGCGGCCGGCACCTTCGCCGGTGGCGGGACGGGCGTGGGCGGCGCCGGCGGCCACGGCGGCGACACCGGCACGGGCGGAGCCGGCGGAACCGGCGGGGCCGGCTCGACCACGGGCAAAAATGGAGCCACCGGCTTCACCCCGACCACCGGCGGCAACGGCGGGGACGGCGGCGCGGGCGCGACTGCCATCAACGCCGGGGGGGACGGCGGGACCGGCGGCGCAGGTGGCGCCGGCGGGTCAGTCGGCAACGGCGGCACCGGCGGGCGCGGCGGCGACGGAATGGCCGGCATCGCGGGTAAATCGCCAAACACCCCAGGAAGCAACGGCACCGATGGGCAAGCCGGCGGCAAGGGCGGGACCGGCGGCATCGGCGGTGCCGGTGGCAGCAACGGCGGAGTCGGCGGAGTCGGCGGGGCCGGCGGCACCGGCGGTAGCGGCGGGGCAGGAGGCAATGGCGCCGACGGTCTGGACGCCAGTACTCGCGGCGGCGCGGGCAACACCGGCGGCAACGGCGGCTTTGGCGGTACTGGCGGAGCTGGCGGCACCGGCGGCGCTGGCGGGGCGGACGCGGCAGGCCAGAAGGCCGCAGAGGGTGCCGGCGGCGCGGGTGGGTCCGGCGGCGCCGGCGGCGTCGCAGGGGACGGCGGGGCCGGTGCGTCCGGTACCTATCTCGAGGGCGGCACCGGGATGGGCGGCGCTGGCGGCCAAGGTGGTAACGCTGGCGGCGGTGGATCCGGCGGCAAAGGCGGAGCCGGCTCCTCGACGGGCAGTACGGGCGGGACCGGTGCCACCCCCACCACCGGCGGCAACGGCGGCCGGGGTGGAGATGGCGCCGACGCCATCAACATCGGCCAGGACGGCGGGAAGGGCGGCCGCGGCGGGGACGCCGGATCCGTCGGCAACGGCGGCAACGGAGGCATCGGCGGCATCGGTATGACCGGTGCGGCGGGTACCAACGGGTCTGGCATCGGCGCGCCAGGGCAACCCGGGCAGCTCGGCGGCAACGGCGGGGCCGGCGGTGACGGTGGGTTCGGTGGAACCAAAGCGGGCAACGGCGGCAACGGCGGGTCGGGCGGCTCCGGCGGGGATGGTGGCACCGGCGGAAAGGGCGTTAACGGCACTACAACCGGTCCGAGCGCACCCGGGCTGCTCGGTAGCGACGGCGGCAAAGGCGGGGGCGGAGGCGCCGGCGGCACCGGCGGCCTCGGCGGTAAGGCCTTCGCGGGTCAGGCCGGCACCGATGGCGTCGGGGGCGCGGGCGGTGACGGTGGCCAGGGCGGCACACCTGGTAACGGCGGCAACGGCGGCGATGCCGTGACTCCTGGCGCTCCCGGAGGTGACGGCGGCAGGGGCGGCAATGCCGGCGCCGGCGGCTCCGGCGGCACCGGCGGCACGGGGTTCACCAAGGGGGCGGACGGGGTCACTGGCAGCAGTCCTAGCGGCGGTACCGGAGGAACCGGCGGCAACGGCATCAACAGCAACGGCACCGCGCCCGCGGGTAAGGGTGGCGCTGGCGGCAACGGCGGAAACAGCCCCAACGGCCCCGGCGGTGCGGGCGGCAACGGCGGTAACGGCGGCGGCGGCGCCGGAACCATCGGGCCTGCCGACGGCGGACAGGGTGGCGCCGGGGGTAGCGGTGCTACCACCGGCGGCACCGGTGGCAAGGGCGGTAGCGGCGGCCAGGGCAGCCTTGCCGCCGGCGGCGCCGGCGGTGCCGGCGGCCAGGGCGGCGCCGGCGGCACTACCGGCGGAACTGGCGGCGCCGGCGGCGGCGGCGGCAACGGCGGCGGCGGGATAGCCGGCAATGGCGGCACCGGTGGCGAGGGCGGCGCCGGCGGCACTACCGGCGGTACCGGTGGCAAGGGCGGTAGCGGCGGCCAGGGCGGCCTTGGAGCAGCCGGCAATGGCGGCACCGGTGGCGAGGGCGGCGCCGGCGGCACTACCGGCGGAACGGGCGGCGCCGGCGGGGATGGCGGCAAGGCCGCCAATGGCGCGTCCGGCAGTGGCGGCAAGGGCGGCCAGGGCGGCGCCGGAACCGGCGTCAATGGAACTGGCGGCGATGGGGGCCAGGGCGGCAACGGTGGCGCCGGCACCGTCGGCGCGGCGGGGAATGGCGGTGACGGCGGCGTGGGCGGCTCGGGCGTAATCGCTGGTGGCCACGGAGGCATCGGCGGCATGGGCGGCACTGGCGGGGTCAGCGGCTCTACCAGCAAGGGCGGCACTGGCGGCGCCGGCGGTAGCGGCGGCACCGCCACTAAGGGTGTCGGCGGCGAGGGTGGCGACGGTGGCGTAGGCGGTACCGGGGGGATAGCCAACGGCACTGGCGGCACAGGTGGTACTGGCGGCAGCGGCGGCGGCGGAGTCATCGCCGGCGGGGGCGGCGGCACCGGCGGCGCCGGCGGCCTGGGCGGCCTCAACGGCAACGGCGGCACCGGCGGCGGCGGTGGGCTCGGGGGGACTGGCGGCACCGGCGGCAAAGGTGGCGACGGCGGCGGCGGCGGCATCGGTAACAACGCAGCGGGCGCCGGCACCAACGGGGGTAACGGCGGGATTGGCGGCACCGGCGGGGTCGGCACTACCGGGGCAGGTGGCGACGGCGGCAAGGGCGGCAAAGGCGCTGACGGAGCTAACGGTGTCGGCGGCAACAATGGCGGCGACGGCGGCAACGGCGGCAACGGCGGCACGGGCGGCAATGGCCGCGGAGGGAAGGGTGGCGCCGGCCAGAATGGTCAGACCGGCACCACCAACGTAGGCAGCACCGGCGGCAAGGGCGGCACCGGCGGTGACGGCGGCAAAGGCGGGTCCGCGTAGCGCGCTAGTGACTTAGAGAGTGGGCCGCAACGAGGGGACGACCACTCCGGCCAGACCGCGCACGGTCGCTTTGAGCATGTCGAAGGTATCGAAGTAGTCCCGCCACAGCGTGATTCGCCCGTCGCGAAGCTCGAAGATGCCGCAGACCCAGAATTGGATCCGCAGCGGACCGAAGATCAATGCGTCAGTGCGCTCGGTAAGCACCGCGCGACCGTCGGCGGCCACGCGGTGGAACTTGACCTCAAAGCCGAGCCGGCCTTCCATCCGGCGAAACAGCTTCGCCACCCGCCGCCCGCCGCGGATCTTGGAGAATCCGACATTCTCGTAGAGCAGGTCGTCGGCCAAGGCCGCATCTGCAGCCTCGAAATCCTCGTCCTGCAGCGCATACAGGAATGCCTCGACCGTACGGATGTTGTCACTGGTTGTTGTCTGAGTTGGCTCAGTCATGGTTCCCAGCCTAGGCGCAATGCCGCGTAGTTAAGTTCATGGGCCGGTTGTCAACTGGCCGTTGATGGTGACGTCGACGGTGATGTTGTAGCTGGTGCGGTCGACGGGGCCTTTGGCGAGGTGTTTGGAGATGGCGCGTTTGACGATCCGGGGACTGCTTCGGCGGCGGCGGGTCGGCATCAGGTGATCGAGCACGGCGTGGCGGTCATGCCGATGACGTCGATGGTGGTGTCGGCCATACGCCGGCAGCCTGAATGACCTGGTCACGGGCGGCATTGAGGGCGATACTGAAACCCGCGCGGTCACCGGTGCCGGTGGTGGTAGCGGTGGCGTCGGACATCGCGATGCGCAGCGCTTGGTAGGTGGTCAGCAGGGCATGAATCTCCTGGGCGATCCCCTCGGGTGTGCGGGCGCGCAACACCCTACCGCCAAGGATGGTGGATTTCAGTTCCAGGTAGGACGTTTCGATCTCCCAGCGTTGGTGGTAGCGGGTGAGCAGTTCGGTAATGGGGTATCGCCCGGTGGTCGATGAGTGTGGTGATCAGCAGGTAGCGCTCGCTACGGCGTGGGCCACCGGCGAGTCGCACCACGATCTGGGCGTCGATCACGCGGCCCGTCGTCGTGCCGATCCGCGACAGCCATGAGCCATCACCACAGTGCCCGATCACAGGAAGTTTGCGGCTGATCTTGCCGCGGAACAGTAGGTCCGCACCCGTGGCGGCGACCTGCCCGATGAGGTCCGCGGCGGCGAAGTTGCGGTCAGCGAGCAGCAGCATACCGTGGCGCAGGCAGCCCCAGGAGCTTTGGTGCATAGTTGGTTTCACCTACATTCACGGTGCCAAAGACCGCATCCAGCACAGTGCGGGTGCCGCACTCGAGCACGGTCAGCATCCGCAGCATCGGATATCCGGAGGGGCCGTTGCCGCCGCCGGCCCGGCCGAACGAGGCCAGGTTCGCCGCGGCGTCGGGAGTGAACAGCGAGGTGCCGTCGATCGCACAGACCAGCAGCCCGCGCCATCGCGGGGCGTCGGCAGCGGGGCCGCGGACCAGGTCGAACAGTGCCCGCATCGGCTTGACACCGATGCGGCGTCGGGCTTGGGCCAACGCCGAGGACCCCGGATCGGCGACGTCGATGCCGTCCAGGCCCGCAATCATCCGGGCCCACACCTGGGCCTAGCCAAGTTCGGCGAACAACGCCGCCGCCAGCAGCAGATACACCACGACACGCGACGGCAACGCCCGAAGCCTGGCCTGCACCGTCCGGGTCGATTCCAGCACCGCGTCGAAAATCTCGAACGGGACGATCTGGGTCAACTCGCCGAAATGCCCCGGCGCGAACCGACCCGTCGCAACCACTACCGAAGCACGGATGACAGACTGAACAGACAGCGGAACTCCCAGGTGCGATGGTGTCTTGCGAGGACAACCCGTCGATACCGGGAGTTCCCCTGTCCTTTCACCACATCACACGGAATTTCACATTTGTAACACCAGTCACACCCTAACTGCTCGGCATTGAGCCTAGGCGAGTGCGGCTGTGGCAGGGTGATGCGGATGCACGTCGCCGTGGTCGCGGGGCCCGATCCCGGACACTCGTTCCCCGCGATCGCACTGTGCCTGCGCTTTCTGGCGGCCGGAGATACGCCCACCTTGTTCACCGGGGTGGAGTGGCTGGACACCGCCCGCGCGGCCGGCGTCGACGCGGTGGAGTTGGACGGTTTGGCGGCCACCGACGAGGACCTCGACGCCGGGGCCCGCATTCACCGTCGCGCCGCACGAATGGCGGTGCTGATCGCACCGACGCTGCGCGAGCTGGCCCCCGACCTTGTGGTTTCCGACGTCATCACCTCCGGCGGCGGGCTGGCCGCCGAGCTGCTGGGAATCCCCTGGGTCGAGCTGAGTCCGCATCCGCTGTATCTGCCGTCGAAAGGGTTGCCGCCGATCGGAAGTGGTCTGGCGCCGGGCACCGGTCTGCGCGGTAAGCTCCGCGACACCGTGATGCGCGCGCTCACGGCAAGGTCGGTGCGGGCCGGTGTGCGACAGCGGTCGGCCGTCCGGGTGGAGATCGGGCTGCCCGCCCGCGATCCCGGCCCCCTGCGGCGGCTGATCGCCACCCTGCCCGCGCTGGAGGTCGCGCGTCCGGACTGGCCGCACGAGGCCGTGGTGGTGGGGCCGTTGCACTTCGAGCCGACCGACCGGGCGCTTGCGATTCCGCCGGGTTCCGGACCGGTGGTGGTGATTGCGCCGTCGACGGCGTCGACCGGCACCACGGGGATGGCCGAACTCGCGCTGCAATCCCTGCGGCCGGGGGAGACCCTGCCGGCGGGTTCTCGGTTGGTGGTGTCGCGGCTGGGCGGTGAGGAGCTGACGGTTCCGCCGTGGGCTGCCGTGGGCCTGGGCCGTCAGGACGAGCTGTTGACGCATGCGGATCTGGCGATCTGCGGCGGTGGTCACGGGATGGTGGCCAAAGCGCTGCTCGCCGGGGTGCCCCTGGTGCTGGTTCCCGGCGGCGGGGACCAGTGGGAGATCGCCAATCGGGTGGTGCGCCACGGCAGCGGGCGGCTGATCCGGCCATTGACCGGCGATTCGCTGGTCACTGAGGTCGGTGAGGTGCTGTCGTCGCCCGGGTACCGTGCGGCGGCACGGAAGGCCGCCGCGAGCGCCGGCGGTGTGGCCGATCCGGTGCGGGTGTGCCACGAGGCGTTGGCATTGCCCGCTGACCGGTAGCTTGGGCGGCGTGCGGCTGACCGAGTTCAACGAGCGGGTGGCGCTGCGGTTCGGCTCGGCTTATGGCGCCTCGGTGCTGGTCGACCACGTGCTGACGGGACTGGGCGGGCGTACCGCGGCTCAGGCGATCGAAGACGGTGTTGACCCCCGCGAGGTCTGGCGGGCCTTGTGTGCCGACTTCGACGTGCCGCGCGATCAGTGGTGATCAGAGTGCGCAGTCGCCGCATTTGCCGCCACCCGGGAGTCGGTAGAAGAGGCAGCAGCTGTTTCGCCGGAAGTCCAGGTCGGCGCTGGTGATGACGCCGGTCCCGCCCAGCTCGCCGGTGCGCAGCAGATCCGTCGTGATCCTGGTTATCGGCTCCCGCAGGTCCGGCCGCGCGGACAGCAGCATGCGCGAGGTTCCCGCCAGCGCCGACGCGATGTTGCCGTAGAGCAACCCCGGGGCCAGGCCGACCTGCAGTCCGGCCGCCAGCGGTTCGAGGTGGTCCTGCACGACGACGCGATAGAGAAGCTCGGAGCAGGGCGATGCGGGTTCTCCGGTGGGTTCGGGTAGCCGTAGGTGGGCGCCCTCGTCGGCGCGTTGCAGGTCGGTCAGGTCGGGGATCACGCGATGGGCGAGCACGCAGGCCAGAACCGGTGACCACAGCCGGGCGGCGTGTCCGAGGTGTACCAGTGAGGCGCCGATCCGCAGGTCCGCGGTGCGGTAGCGCGCAACGGTGGCGGCGATCAGATCCGAGTAGCCGGTGGCGTAGGACTGCGTCACGGGGTGCCACCCGGTCGGGTCTTCGCCCACGGCCAGGGCGAAAAACCCGCCATAAGTGGAAATCTCGGATAGCTCCGCGGCGATGTTCATGAGTTCTTCGAGAGGCGATCCTGCCATACCCGGCGTGTCGAACTCGACTCGAACAAATGTTCGGCTACTGTGGGGACCATTCGGAGATCTCTACTTGTCGGTGGCCTTCTCTAGTGTCACGGCCAACCGACCGATACCGGTCACCGAACACCGACTACAGGAGAGGCATCATGGCTCAAGCCCCTGACCGCGAGAAGGCTCTCGAACTGGCTATGGCCCAGATCGAGAAGAGTTATGGCAAAGGCTCGGTGATGCGCCTCGGGGACGAGGTGCGCCAGCCGATTTCAGTGATCCCGACCGGGTCCATCGCACTGGATGTGGCCCTGGGTATCGGCGGCCTGCCCCGGGGCCGGGTCATCGAGATCTACGGTCCGGAGTCCTCGGGTAAGACCACCGTTGCACTGCACGCGGTGGCCAATGCCCAGGCCGCCGGTGGTGTCGCGGCGTTCATCGACGCCGAGCACGCGCTGGATCCGGACTACGCCAAGAAGCTGGGTGTCGACACCGATTCGCTGTTGGTCAGCCAGCCCGACACCGGGGAACAGGCGCTCGAGATCGCCGACATGCTGATCCGTTCGGGCGCGCTCGACATCGTGGTTATCGACTCGGTGGCGGCGCTGGTGCCGCGCGCGGAACTCGAAGGCGAGATGGGTGACAGCCATGTCGGTCTGCAGGCCCGGCTGATGAGCCAGGCGCTGCGGAAAATGACTGGTGCACTGAGTAATTCGGGTACCACGGCGATTTTCATCAACCAGTTGCGGGACAAGATCGGCGTGATGTTCGGATCACCCGAGACAACCACCGGCGGAAAGGCGCTGAAGTTCTATGCCTCGGTGCGCCTGGACGTGCGCCGGATCGAGACGCTCAAGGACGGCACCAACGCGGTGGGTAACCGGACTCGGGTCAAGGTGGTCAAGAACAAGGTGTCGCCACCGTTCAAGCAGGCCGAGTTCGACATTCTCTACGGCAAGGGCATCAGCAGGGAAGGCTCGCTGATCGACATGGGTGTCGATCAGGGCTTCATTCGTAAGTCTGGCGCTTGGTTCACCTACGAGGGTGAGCAGCTGGGTCAGGGCAAGGAGAATGCTCGCAACTTCTTGATGGAGAACGGCGATATCGCCAACGAGATCGAGAAGAAGATCAAGGAAAAGCTCGGCATTGGTGCAGTGGTGACCGATGACAGCGTCCTGCCCGCCCCCGTCGACTTCTGAGCGTCGCGAGGAGCAGGCGCGGGCCCTGTGCCTGCGCCTGCTCACCGCGCGATCACGGACCAGGGCCGAGCTGGCCGGTCAGTTGGCCAAGCGGGGATACCCCGACGATGTCGGCAACCGGGTCCTGGATCGGCTGGCCGGCGTCGGGCTGATCGATGACGCCGACTTCGCCGAACAGTGGGTGCAGTCCCGGCGGGCGAACGCGGGAAAGAGTAAGCGTGCGCTGGCCGCCGAGTTGCACATCAAGGGCGTGGACAACGAGGTCATCGACACGGTGCTGGCCGGTATCGACCCCGGCGCCGAGCGGGAGCGGGCCGAGCAGCTGGTACGGGCCAGATTGCGGCGTGAGGTGCTCAGCGAGGACGACGCGCGAGTGACACGCAGGCTGGTCGGGATGCTGGCCCGCCGTGGGTACAGCCAGACCGTGGCGTGCGAGGTGGTGCTGGCCGAGTTGGCGGCCGAACGGGAACGCCGGAAGGTCTAGCGAGACGGCCGACGGTCCGGGCCGGTGCCGTTCGCCAGTACCATGGCCCCCGTGACTTCGACGGTGGCAAGCGGCGCGGCGGACGCGGCAAAGGCTGTGCCGGGGTCCACGCGTACCTACCAGGTCCGCACCTACGGCTGTCAGATGAACGTCCACGATTCCGAACGGCTGGCCGGTCTGCTCGAAGCAGCGGGCTACCAGCGTGCGGCGGAGGGGACCGACGCCGACATCGTCGTCTTCAACACCTGTGCCGTCCGGGAGAACGCCGACAACAAGTTGTACGGCAACCTCAGTCATCTGGCGCCGCGCAAGCGCATCAACCCCGACATGCAGATCGCGGTCGGGGGTTGCCTGGCGCAGAAGGACCGCGACGCGGTGCTGCGCAAGGCGCCGTGGGTCGACGTGGTCTTCGGCACCCACAACATCGGGTCGCTGCCCACGCTGCTGGAGCGGGCCCGGCACAACAATCAAGCCCAGGTGGAGATCGCCGAAGCGCTGCGGGAGTTTCCGTCATCACTGCCCAGCGCTCGCGAATCTGCTTACGCCGCATGGGTTTCCATCTCGGTCGGCTGCAACAACAGTTGCACGTTCTGTATCGTGCCGTCACTGCGCGGCAAAGAGGTGGACCGAAGTCCCGCCGACATCCTGGCCGAGGTGCGGTCCTTGGTCGACTCCGGGGTGCTCGAGATCACCCTGCTCGGCCAGAACGTCAATGCTTACGGCGTCTCCTTCGCCGACCCGGCCATTGCGCGCAACCGGGGCGCCTTCGCCGAGTTGCTGCGGGCCTGCGGCGACGTCGACGGCCTGGAGCGGGTGCGGTTCACCTCGCCGCACCCGGCCGAATTCACTGACGACGTCATCGAGGCGATGGCCCAGACCCCCAACGTCTGCCCGGCCCTGCACATGCCACTGCAATCCGGTTCGGACCGCATCCTGCGCGCGATGCGGCGCTCCTACCGCGCCGAGCGCTACCTCGGCATCATCGACCGGGTGCGTAAGGCCATGCCGCATGCCGCCATCACCACCGACCTGATTGTCGGGTTCCCCGGCGAGACCGAAGAGGACTTCGCCGCCACCCTCGACGTCGTGGCCCGCGCCCGATTCGCGGCCGCTTTCACCTTTCAATACTCCCCGCGCCCCGGCACACCCGCCGCCGAGCTACCCGATCAATTGCCGAAAGCCGTTGTCCAGCAACGGTATGAGCGCCTGGTGGAACTGCAGGAGCAGATCTCTCTGCAGCACAACCGCGCGCTCGTCGGCCAGACGGTGCAACTGCTGGTGGCCACTGGCGAGGGCCGCAAGGACAACCGCACCGCACGCATGAGCGGTCGGGCCCGTGACGGCCGGCTGGTCCATTTCACGGCCGGTGACCAGGTGGTGCGTCCCGGTGACATCATCACCGTTGCGGTCACCGACGCTGCCCCGCACCATCTGATCGCCGACTCAGGAATCCTGACGCACCGCCGGACGCGGGCTGGTGACGCGCACGCCTCGGGCCGGCGGGGCGGCATCGGTCTGGGGATGCCGGGAGTCGGCTTGCCCGTCGCGGTGTCGGCTCAACCGGCCGGATGCGGCCGATAGCATGAACGGAGAACTCGAGATGGCGGATTTCGACGCCTACCGGTCTGAAATCGAAGCGGCCGAACGCCGCGTCGCCCGCGAAATCGAGCCGGGTGCAAGGGCTTTGGTCGTTGCCGTCCTGGTGTTCGTGTTGGTTGGCTCGTTCATCCTGCCGCACACCGGCAATGTGCGCGGCTGGGACGTGCTGTTCAACAGCCACGATGCCGGGTCAGCCGCCGTCGCGCTGCCGTCGCAGGTCTTCGCGTGGCTGGCGCTGGTCTTCGGCGTGGGATTTTCGATACTGGCGTTGCTGAGCCGGCGATGGGCGGTGGCATGGGTCGCGCTTGCGGGCTCCATGCTGGCCAGCGCCACCGGACTGCTGGCGGTCTGGTCCCGCCAGACCGTGCCGGCTGGACATCCCGGCCCTGGCATCGGACTGTTCGTCTCGTGGATCACGGTGATCCTGTTGACTTTTCACTGGGCGCGGGTGGTGTGGCAGCGCACCATCGTGCAACTGGCCGCCGAGCAGCAACGTCGCCGCATCGTGGCGCAAGATCAGTCCAAGACACTGCTCGACAGTCTGAACACGGACACCGCCGGCTCCGACGACTTACAGTCCAAAGAACCGACGGATCCCTAGGACCGGCGAGTCAGCGCCTGGGCAGCCGCATCAGCCCACTGCCGCCATTGTTCGGCGTTGGCCTTCGCCTCCTCGGCTTCCTTGGACTTACCCGCTACGGCCGCCTTCGCGGCCTGCTGCTCGAACTGCTCGGCGCGGGCGCGGAATTGCTCGGCACGGGCCTGCGCCTGCGGGTCGGCCCAGTCTGATTCGCCGGCGTCGCGCACCTTCTTCTCGATCGCGCGCAGGCGCCGCTCCAGCTCCGCGGACCGCTCCCGCGGGACCTTGCCGATGGCGTCCCACTTGTCGGCGATGCTGCGCAGCGCTGCCCGCGCGGCCTCGTTGTTGCTGGCGTCGATCTTCTCGGCTTCAGCCAGCAGCGCCTCTTTGGCGGCTGCATTGGCCCGGAGCTCGGCGTCTTTCTCCGCGGTGACGGCGTTGCGGGCGGTGAAGAACGAGTCCTGGGCCGCCTTGAACCGACGCCACAGCGCGTCGTCCACGTCTTTGCTGGCGCGTCCGGCCGCCTTCCATTCGGTGAGCAGCTTGCGGAACTCCGCGCTGGTAGCGGTCCAGTCTGTGGATTCGGACAACGCCTCGGCCCGCTCGCACAGGCGTTCCTTGGACTGGCGCACGCCGGACCGCTCCCGGTCGAGTTCGGCGAAGTGGGATCCGCGACGCCGGTTGAAGATCTCCCGGGCCGCGGAGTAGCGCTTCCACAGCGCGTCGTCGACCTTGCGGTCCAGCCCGGTGATCGTCTTCCATTCGTCGAGGATCGCCCGCATCCGGTCGCCGGCGGTCTTCCATTGAGTCGAGTTGGCGGCCAGGTCCTCGGCCTCGGCGGCGAGTGCCTCCTTGCGGGCGGTCTGGGCGGCGCGGTGCTCCATGCGTCGGGAGCGATGCGCGGTGACGTACACGTCGATGCGGGCGCGGATGTCGGACAACCGGCCGGCCAGCGCGTCGATGTCGCCCAGCACGCACGCGCTCGGCAGGCTTTCGAGCAGGGCTCCGGCGTTGGCGTTGATCTTGCGGGGATCCCCGGTGCCCGACACCAACCGCTCCTCCATCAGGGCGATCTCGGTGCTCAGATCGTCGTAGCGCCTGCCGAAATAGGTGAACGCCGCCTCGGGGTCGCCCGCCTGCCACGAGCCCACCACCCGCTCGCCGGAGGCGCTGAGCAGCCACACGGTGCCGTCGTCGTCGACCCGCCCGAAACGGTGCGGGTCGTTGTGCGGGAGTGTCGACGTCGGATGCGCCGATGGGTGGGCCGCGGGCCGCGGTGTCGCACCGGGCCGAGGACCCGGTCGTGGTCCCGGGCGTGGCCCCGGTACCGGCTTCGAAACCAATGCAGCTGTTGCTGCGTCGTTGCTGCGGGGCTGCTCACCCGTCATCGTGCTCGTCACCTACCCTCTGCCTCTAGCGCGGTCGACGCGCAGCTGCCGCGCGCAGCGGCACCTTTCCGGTCGGTAGTTGCGGCGCGAACCTCCGCGATCTCCAACCGGTTTCCAACAAGTATTCAAGCAGCTTGGCACGCGGCGTGCCGCCACCTTCTGCTCAACGATGCTTTTTCCACCACTCGTCGAGCTGCGCGAGGGTGGGCCCCTGCGGATCGCCCTGGGTGAGAGCGATTGTCAGCTGTGCCTCATTGGTCCAGATCAGCGAGGGGCTGCTGTCCTGGACCGCGCAGAACGCCCGCCCGCCGATCTGCGGCCCGTCGGCATGGTGCCAGTCCATCGGTGACTTCGATTCACCCGGGCAGTCCACCATGATGTCGGTGCGCAACAGCCCGTCAAAGAACTGGCGCAGCGTTTCGGTTTCCCCGAACAACGTCAGGACGGCCCGGTTGGGACCACCGGGATCGACGTTCTTGTCGCAGATCACGCTGGCCAGCGCGTCCTTGGGCGGCAGGAACGGCCGGCACGCTCCCGGTGCGTAACCCAGCGGTAGCAGGCTGAGCAGGCGCGCCAGCGCGTCCGCCGACGCGGTGGGCGGTGCGACGATGGACGGCTCCGTCGGGCTGACGGTAGTGGTCTTCGGACTTGCCGCCGGGCTCGGGCGCAGGCTGAGCCTGATTCCCTGCGCGGCGAAAACCAGCAGAATCACCAGTGCGATCGCCGCGATCAGCACCCACGGGTTGTGGAGCCGCGCGGTGAGCGATGAGGGGCGAGGCGTGGCCGGCTGAGGCTCCGGCGCGGGTTTGGGCGCCGGCGGCGGCTCTGCCGGGGGAGGAGGCGGCGCCGGCGGTGGTGGGGGCGATTCCGGCTGGCCGATGGGCGCGGTGCCGGGGATGAACGACGAATCCCCCGTCGATGAGAGCAGGCCCCTGGGGAACTTCACCGATGCGGCGACATCCACATCGCGGTGAGCCGTCAACGACTCCGGGTCCGGCGCAGGCTCGCCGGATGGCGGTATCGACAGCAACGCCGTCGCCTTTTCGGCCGCCTCTTCCGGCCGCGTTCCTGATTCCGCACTGCGCTTGAGGATGCGGAACTCCTGCGCCTGGTGCGTCGGGATGAGTGCCTGGTGTGCGGCAGCGGCCAACTCACCGGCACTGGCGAAGCGTTCTTCCGGATTCTTCGCCATTCCCCTGGCGATGACGGCGTCGAACGCCTCGGGAATACCGGGGCGAAGCTGGCTTGGTCTGGGAATGGGTGCCATCAGGTGAGCGGTGATCAGCATCCCGGCGCTGTCCGCCCGATAGGGCGGCGTCCCGGTGAGGCACTCGTGCAGCACACAAGTCAGCGAGTAGATGTCGGCGCGATGGTCGGTTTCGGCGTCGGAAAACCGTTCGGGCGCCATATAACGCCAGGTCCCCACCGCGGTGCCGATCTGGGTCAGCTTTTCGTCGGTGGCGGCGCTGGCGATGCCGAAATCAACCAGGTAGACGAAATCGTCCTGAGTGACCAGGATGTTCTCGGGTTTGACGTCGCGGTGTTGCACACCGGCGGCGTGCGCGGCGTCCAATGCGGCGGCGACCTGATGCACCAGCGCCACCGCCCACGGTGGGGGCACCGGGCCGAACCGCTCCAGCAGCAGCCCCAGGTGGGTGCCCTCGATCAACCGCATGTCCAGATATAGCTGGCCGTCGATCTCGCCGTAGTCGTGAATCGGTACCACGTGGGGTTCCTGCAGCCGGCCCGCATTGCGGGCTTCGCGCTGCATACGCATCCGGAAAACCGGGTCGTGGCTGAGGCGATCGGAGAGCAGCTTGAGCGCGACCACGCGTTGCCTGACGGTGTCGACGGCCTCGTAGACCTCGCCCATCCCGCCGCTGCCGAGCTGCCGCTTGAGGAAGTAGGGCCCGAAGCGGGTCCCTACTCGCGAGCCTCGCGCGGAGCTCATCGTCGACTCCTCAACCCCATGGGCACGTGCACCGGTAACCCCACCCGATCGACGCACCGCGTGCGCGGTGAAGTAACCACGACGGTAATTCCTCGCCCAACCGGACGCACCAATAATGCAGCATCCGCCCCAACCTGGAACCGTTCCGTCGGCTGTGTTGCGCTCTCGGGGCTAAACAACCGGCCCGGACAACCATTTCAGCCGGAAATTCCGGTTGTCCCGCTTATCCGGCGCGCACCGGTCATTATTGAACGGCTATCGGAAACATTTCGGCCCGGTTGTTTGCAGGAGGTCATCAATGGGCAACGTCGAATATGCGACGTTGCTGGCGCTGGGCGCAGCACTGCTGGCCGGTGTCAGCTATGTGATCCTGCAGCGGTCGGCGCAACAGGTGTCCGACGAGAACGTCGGGCATCTCACGCTGTTCCAGCTGTCGCTGCGACACGTCCAGTGGTGGCTGGGCAGCCTGGCGGCGCTGGGCAGCTTCGTGTTGCAGGCGCTTGCCCTGACCCTGGGTTCGGTAGTGCTGGTACAGGCATTACAAGCCACCGCACTGCTGTTCGCGCTGCCGATCGACGCCCGGTTGACCCACCACCGCTGCACCGCCAAGGAGTGGCTGTGGGCGGTCTTGTTGGCCGCGGCGGTCGCGGTGATCGTATTGGCCGGTGACCCCACCGCCGGTTACGCACGGGCCCCGCTGCACTCCTGGCTCGTGGTGGCCGCGGTGATGGTGCCCGCGGTGTTGTTGTGCGTGGTGGGGGCGCGGGTGGCATCGGGCGCGGTTTCGGCGGTGCTGCTCGCGTTGGCGTCGGCTGCGACGCTGGCCGTCTTCACCGTGCTGACCAAAGGCGTTATGGCCGAACTCGGCGAGGGCTTTTCGGCGCTGGCGCGGGCGCCCGAGTTGTACGCGTGGATGGCAGTGCTGCCGCTGGGACTGATGCTGCAACAGTCGGCGCTGCGGCTGGGTGCGCTGACGGCGACCCTGCCGACGATCACCGTGTCCAGACCGGTGATCGCCTCGGTGCTGGGCGTGACCGTGCTCGGCGAGGTGGTGCACGCCGGTGAGGGACAGGTGCTGAGCCTGGCGGTCGCGATCACCGTCGTGGTCGTCGCGACCGTCGCGCTGGCCCGCGACGAGGCGGAGATGCTGGTGCACGAGCCCGGTGACGTCGACGCCGCCGCTGGTCACCTGGCTGTCTCCTGACGCCGGCGAACCGAACCCGGCGGGTAACGAAAGGATCCCCGTTCCGTTGCGCCTGATGGCGACCCGGTGCTGCCGGGTACCGTGAACAAAGACGCTCCGGTCGGACTTTCACAGCTGCCGCATAGCTGGCTCTGGGCAGCTTTCGGCTCGGCGAGAAAGGCTGAGCGGAGAGGGAAATCACTGTTCAGAGCGTGTGCAGAGCCATACAGTGATCGGTGAACCGCCAGCCAACGACGGGGGAACGCTGGTCGAAGTTGGGGAATTGAGGGTCGCGATGTCAATGGTCGGAATCTCCGCGGTAATCGCTGTATTCGCGGCGCTGGCGTCGGCGACGGGGGATGTGATTCGGCAGCGTTCGGCGCACGAGATCACCGACGAAGAAGAAGTCGGCCACCTCAAGCTGTTCCGCATGTCGCTGCGCGACGCCAAATGGTGGACCGGCGGCGGATGCGCGGTGCTCAACTACAGCCTGCAGGCGATGGCGCTGGTGTGGGCATCGGTGATGCTGGTGACCGCGTTGCAGGTCACCGCGCTGCTGTTCGCCCTGCCGATCTACGCCCGGCTCGCCCACCACCGGATCAAAAGGTCGGAGTGGCTGTGGGCGTCCGTACTTGCCGCATCTCTGGCCGTGGTGATCATCGTCGGTGATCCGGCCGCCGGCCACGACCGGGCGCCGCTGGGCACCTGGTTGATCGTGGCCACGGTGATGGGACCGATCCTGGTGTCCTGCGTGATCGCAGCGAAGGTGTGGTCGGGCCGTCCGCAGGCAGCGGTGCTGCTGGCGTTGGTGGCCGGTTCCTCCCTGGCGCTGTTCGCCGTGCTGACCAAGGGTGTGGTCGACGTTCTGCATCATCATGGGCTCTTGGCCGCGGTGAGCGCCCCGGAGTTCGTCCCGTGGCTGGTGATGATGCTGTGCGGAATGATTTTCCAGCAGTCGGCCTTCCGCGCCGGTTCGTTGACCGCTTCGTTGCCGACCATGACGGTCGCCAAGCCGGTGGTGGCGGCGGTGCTGGGGGTCCTGGTGCTCGGCGAGACGCTGGACGCCGACGGCCCGGAAGGAATCGTGCTGGCCATCGCGGCGGCAGTGGTGATCGCCGCGACGGTGGCCCTGGCTCGCGGCGAGGCCGCCAACATCGAAGCCGATGCCGAAGACGCCCACCACATCCCGCCGCCGGACGCCACGGTCACCACCGCCGCCGACGGCCCGGCGTGGGGTCCCACGTCGGCCTGATGAGCAGCGGTCGCGCACACCCCGGGACGCCGAGCGGATAGTTTGTTGGCGTGCTGAGCGCCATCGCCATCGTGCCGTGTGCGCCGGTGCTTGTCCCCGAACTCGCCGGGGCGGCCTCCGGTGAGGTCGCCGATCTCGCAGCGGCCGTCCTGGCCGCGGCCGCCGAGTTGCCGACACGCTGGGTTGCCGTGGGCACCGGCCAGGTGGACGCGGTGGTGAGTCCCAGCGGTGCCGGTACCTTCGCCGGGTTCGGTGTCGATGTGCGAGTTCGCCTGGCCCCCGACAGCGACGGCGAACGCGACTGGGACCTGCCCCTGTGCGCGCTGATGGCCGCCTGGGTCCGTGGCCGGGCCAGGCCGGAGGCCTCCGCCGGGGTACGCGTGTACGCGAGCGACCACGACGTCGCCACGGCGACGCTTCGCGGGCGGGAGCTACGGGCCGAGATCGACCGGACGGCGGATGCGACCGGTGTGATGATCGTCGCCGACGGCGTCAACACCCTGACACCACGGGCGCCGGGGGGTTATGACCCCGGCGGTGCCGCCGCGCAACAACTCCTCGACGACGCGCTGGCAACCGGTGACGTCGATGCGCTGCTCCGGCTGCCCGCGCCCGTCCTGGGCCGGGTAGCTTTCGCGGTGCTGGCGGGCCTGACCGGGCGCGCTCCGCGTTCGGCCCAGGAGCTCTACCGTGGCGCGCCATACGGTGTGGGCTACTTCGTCGGCGTCTGGCACCCGTGAGACCGCTTGCGATCATCGGCCCGACCGGCGTGGGCAAAACTCAATTGACCCTTGACGTCGTCGAGCGCCTCGGCGGCGCCGCGGAAATCGTCAATGCCGACGCGATGCAGCTCTATCGCGGAATGGACATCGGGACCGCGAAACTGCCCGTCGGCCGGCGCCGCGGCATCCCGCACCACCAACTTGACGTCCTGGACGTCACCGAGACCGCAACCGTTGCCCGCTACCAACAGGCGGCTGTCGCCGACATCGAATCGATCCGGGCCAGGGGAGCGGTCCCGGTGGTGGTCGGCGGATCCATGCTCTACATCCAGTCGCTGCTGGACAACTGGTCGTTTCCCGCGACCGATCCGGCGGTGCGCGCGCGCTGGGAGCTTCGGCTCGCCGAGGTCGGCGTGGCCCGGCTGCACGCCGAGCTGGCTCGGCAGGATCCCGCCGCGGCCGCGGCGATCCTGCCCACCGACGGCCGCCGCACCGTCCGGGCGCTGGAGGTGATCGAGATCACCGGCCGGCCGTTCGCGGCGTCCGCACCCCGCATCGGTGCGGCTCGCTGGGATACCGTGATCGTCGGATTGGATTGTCAGACAACGGTTCTCGATGAGAGGTTGGCACGGCGCACGGAACTGATGTTCGCCGAAGGGCTGGTCGCGGAGGTGCACGCGCTAGTGGGCCGGGGTCTGCGCGAGGGAGTGACGGCTTCGCGGGCACTGGGCTACGCGCAAGTGCTCGCGGCACTCGATGCCGGCGGCACCCCGGATCTGCTGCATCACGCGCAGGAGCAGACGTTCGTGGGCACCCGCCGCTACGTCCGGCGCCAGCGTTCCTGGTTTCGCCGCGACCACCGCGTGCACTGGATCGACCCGTCCGATGCCGGCGCGGTCGATGACGTCGTGCGGGTATGGCGGCACGTAACCTGATCTGGTGAGATTCGCCAAGGGCCACGGCACCCAGAACGACTTCGTGCTATTGCCCGACGTGGATTGCCGGGTTGCCCTCTCTGCTGTGCGCATCGCCGCTTTGTGCGACCGGCGCCGTGGCCTGGGCGCCGACGGTGTACTGCGGGTCACCACCGCCGCGGCAGCCCGCAGCGCCGGTGTGCTCGAACGGCTGCCCGACGGGGTCGGCGAATCCGACTGGTATATGGACTACCGCAACGCCGACGGGTCGACGGCCCAGATGTGCGGGAACGGGGTACGGGTCTTCGCGCATTACCTGCGCGCCAGCGGCCTCGAGACGCGGGACGAGTTTGTCGTCGGGTCGCTCGCCGGGCCGCGACCGGTCGTCATGCACCACGTCGATGCGACCGACGCCGACGTCACCGTGGACATGGGCAAGGCCAACGCGCTTGGTAGCGGCCACGCGGTGGTGGGCGGCAGGCGGTTTCGCGGCCTGGCTGTCGACGTCGGGAACCCGCATCTGGCGTGCGCGGATCCGCAGCTCACCCCCGACGGCCTGGCGGAACTGGATGTCGCGGCGCCCGTGCAGTTCGACGCGGAACAGTTCCCGGAAGGAGTCAACGTCGAGGTGCTCACCGTCCCGGTTGACGGGCTGGTCTGCATGCGCGTGCACGAACGCGGCGTCGGGGAAACCCGCTCATGTGGTACCGGAATCGTGGCGGCCGCCGTCGCGGCGCTGGACGCCACCGGTGCGCACACCGGCATACTCACCGTGCGGGTCCCCGGTGGCGACGTCAACGTCACCGTCACCGACGCCACCAGCTTCCTGCGGGGTCCGTCGGTGCTGGTTGCCCGCGGCGAGGTGAGCGGGGAATGGTGGTGCGCGCAGGAGCGTTAATTGGGGTGCATGACGCCGAGTCGGCGTGCAACATTGCTTATTGCCTATGAAAAATTCTGAGTCATTTCCCGAATTTCCCGACCACACCGTGCCGGAGCCCAGCACCGGCGAGCTGGCCCTCGAAGACCGGTCAGCGCTGCGGCGGGTGGCCGGGCTGTCGACCGAACTCGCCGACATCTCCGAGGTCGAGTACCGCCAGCTGCGGCTGGAACGCGTGGTGCTGGTGGGCGTCTGGACCGAAGGCAGCTCGGCGGACAACCGGGCCAGCCTGGCCGAGTTGGCCGCCTTGGCCGAGACCGCCGGCTCGCAGGTCCTCGAAGGGTTGATTCAGCGCCGCGACCGGCCCGACCCGTCTACCTACATCGGCTCGGGTAAGGCCCAAGAACTGCGTGAGGTGGTGCTGGCCACCGGTGCCGACACGGTGATCTGCGACGGCGAGCTGTCACCGGCTCAGCTGACCGCGCTGGAAAAGGCCGTCAAGGTCAAGGTCATCGACCGTACCGCGCTGATTCTCGACATCTTCGCCCAGCACGCCACCAGCCGGGAAGGCAAGGCACAGGTATCGCTGGCGCAGATGGAGTACATGCTCCCGCGGCTGCGCGGCTGGGGTGAGTCGATGTCGCGGCAGGCCGGCGGTCGCGCGGGCGGCAGTGGAGGCGGTGTCGGCCTTCGTGGACCCGGTGAAACCAAGATCGAAACCGACCGGCGTCGCATCCGCGAACGCATGTCCAAGCTCAAGCGTGAGATCAGGGACATGAAGCAGGTCCGTGACACCCAGCGCAGCCGGCGCCTGCATGCCGACCTGCCTTCGATCGCCATCGTGGGCTACACCAACGCCGGCAAATCCAGCGTGCTCAACGCCCTGACCGGGGCCGGGGTGCTGGTGCAGGACGCGCTGTTCGCCACGCTGGAACCCACCACCCGTCGGTCTGAATTCGAGGACGGTCGACCATTCGTCATCACCGACACCGTCGGCTTCGTGCGGCATCTGCCCACGCAGCTGGTCGAGGCGTTCCGCTCCACGCTCGAGGAGGTTGTCGACGCCGACCTCCTGGTGCACGTCGTCGACGGCTCCGACACCAACCCACTGGCCCAGATCAGCACCGTCCGTCAGGTGATCTCCGATGTGATCGCCGATCACGGCGCGCAAGCACCGCCGGAGCTGGTGGTTGTGAACAAGATCGACGCCGCCGCGGGTCCGACGCTGGCCGGGTTGCGCCACGAACTGCCCGGAGCGGTATTCGTATCCGCGCGCACCGGCGACGGCATCGACGCGCTGCGACGGCGGATGGCCGAGCTCGCGGTGCCGACCGACACCGCCGTGGATGTCGTCATCCCCTACCACCGTGGCGACCTGGTGGCGCGGGTGCACTCCGACGGGCGGGTGCAGCAGGCGGAACACCAGGCAGACGGCACCCGGATCCAGGCCCGGGTTCCGGTGGCGCTGGCCGCCGCGCTGCGGCAATTCGGTTCCAACGCCTGACCTCACGGACCGTCCCCGCCGACCAACCACCCGGTTGGTATATGTTGGGCGCAGGAGTCTTCCACCTATGACAGCCGGAGGTCGCACGCATGGGCAGCGCCGTCAAATACCAGCGCACACTGTTCGAACCCGAACATGAGCTGTTTCGAGAGTCCTACCGCGCCTTCCTGGATCGCCACGTCGCGCCGTACCACGACGAATGGGAGAAAGCGCACATCGTCGACCGCGGAGTGTGGCTCGAAGCCGGCAAGCAGGGATTTCTGGGCATGGCGGTGCCCGAGGAGTACGGCGGCGGGGGAAACCCGGACTTCCGCTACAACACGATCGTCACCGAGGAAACCGTCATCGGGCGCTACAGCGGCATCGGGTTCGGTCTGCATAACGACGTCGTCGCGCCTTATCTGCTGAAACTGACCAACGACGAGCAGAAGCAGCGCTGGCTGCCGAAATTCTGCACCGGAGAACTGATCACGGCGATCGCGATGACCGAGCCCGGCACCGGCAGCGACCTGCAGGGCATCAAGACCCGGGCGGTCAAAGAGGGTGACCACTACGTGCTCAACGGGTCAAAGACGTTCATCACCAACGGAATCAACTCCGACCTGGTGATCGTGGTGGCTCAGACGGACCCGGAGAAGGGCGCGCAGGGGTTCAGCCTGCTGGTCGTCGAGCGCGGCATGGAGGGCTTCGAACGCGGCCGTCATCTGGACAAGATCGGTCTGGACGCCCAGGACACCGCCGAACTGTCCTTCGTCGATGTGAAGGTGCCGGCCGAAAACCTGCTGGGCGAAGAGGGCATGGGCTTCATCTACCTCATGCAGAACCTGCCGCAGGAGCGGATCAACATCGCGATCATGGCGGCGTCCGCCATGGAATCGGTGCTCGAGCAGACCTTGCAATACACCAAGGAGCGCAAGGCTTTCGGCAAGCCGATCGGCAGTTTCCAGAACAGCAGGTTCCTGCTGGCCGAACTTGCCACTGAGGCCACCGTGGTGCGCATCATGGTCGACCAGTTCATCGCTTTGCATCTCGAAGAAAAGTTGACGGCTGAACAGGCCGCCATGGCCAAGTGGTACTCGACGGAGAAGCAGGTCCATCTGATCGACCGCTGCCTGCAGCTGCACGGCGGCTATGGCTACATGCGCGAATACAACGTCGCCCGTGCCTATCTCGATGCGCGGGTACAGACCATCTACGGTGGCACGACCGAGATCATGAAGGAGATCATCGGCCGCGGACTCGGTGTCTGAGGTCTAGCCCGCGGCACCGTGGGCGTCGTGTACTCGTTGCAGTAACGCGGTGAACTCGGTGTCCCGCTCGATCGCTGCGGTGTATCTGGCTGGGAGTGCATCGATCTGGCGTTCGGCGGCCAGCAGCTCGGCGTAGATCGTCTCCCGGTCGACCGGATCCTCGGTCAGGCTGAGGTATTCCACAGCGTGCCGACGCGCCCGGCTCACGGCATTCTGCGTTCGTCCGCGCGCCGAGAACAGCGACGTCAGCGTAGTTGTCAGCAGCACGAGGATGATCACCAGCAATGACACCGTCGTACTCAACTCAACCACCGCGATCGGCCTGCCGTGGTTGATGAACGGCAGGTTGTTGGCGTGCAACGCTTCCAAGATCAGCTTCACCCCGATAAAGGCCAGTATCACGGCGAGCCCGTAGGAGAGATAGACCAGCCGATCCAGCAGATTGTCGATCAGGAAGTACAACTGACGTAGCCCCATCAGGGAGAACGCGGTTGCGGCGAACACCAGGTAGATGTTCTGGGTCAGACCGAACATCGCCGGCACCGAGTCGAAGGCGAACAACAGGTCGGTGCCGCCGAGCGCGATCATCACCAGCAGCAGCGGAGTCAGAACCCGCTTGCCGTCCTGCACGATGAACAGCCCATCGCCGTCGTAGTCGCTGGCCGTCCGCAACCAGCGACTGGACAACCTGATGATCAGGTTGTCGGGGCTGCGGTCTTGTGCGGCTTCCGGTTTGGCAACCTTGCCGGCCATCATCAACAGGCCCAGGCCGAACACGTAGAACGCGGCATTGAAGCTGTCGATGAGCGCGCCACCGACCACGATGAACACCGTGCGGGCGATGAGCGCGAACACGATGCCGAACAGCAGCGCCTTCTGCTGGGCCACCCGTGGAACCGAAAAGCTGCTGATGATCAGCAGGAACACGAAAAGGTTATCCACTGACAGGGCTTCGTTGCTCAGGTAGCCGGCGAAGTATTCGACGGCCATGCGGGGGCTGCCCAGAATGGCCACGCCGAGACCGAAAAGCACCGCAATACCGATGTAGGCCACGGACCACGTCACGGCTTCACGTAGCGTCGGCACGTGGGTTTTGCGTACCTGAAAGGTGTAGTCGAACAGCATCAAGCCGACGATCAGGACGATCGTGATGGTCCAGACAAGCCCGGAAACACCCATTGGGGCGGGGTTTCCTCTCTCGTGGTTGGCCGACATGCCCGGCAGGATCTTGTCTCCGGCACGGTAACGCAATGTCGGCGCGCGCCGCAGCTCGGTTTCTCGCGACACGAGCGCGGGCCGGCATCATTTCGACATCGGCTCGGTATCCGTTTCCGTAATGTGTACGATTTGACTTCGCATTTCTCGTTCGCTAGAGCAAAGTTATGCGAGCCCGGTGACGATTCGTGTCGTAGCTGGGGAACAGCCCACGGCGGTGAAGCCGCCTGCTCGCCAGGTGGGCAGGGCATCGGCTGGGAGGCTTGGTGAACGGGCAGAGGGGTCAATTGAACAAGTTGGTCGCGCGTGCGCTGATCGGCCTGACGTCCGCCGCGCTGGCAACCGGGCTGGCCCTGGGGTTGCTGGCGCCGACCGCGTCGGCGTCTCCGATCGGCGACGCCGAGGTCGCCATGATGGCCGCGTGGGAGAAGGCCGGGGGAGCCTCGTCAACCCTCGGGGCCAGGAAAGGCGACGTCTATCCCGTCGGGGATGGATTCGCGCTGGACTTCGACGGCGGCAAGATGTACTTCACGCCGGCCACCGGCGCCAAGTTCATGTTCGGCCCGATCCTGGACAAGTACGAATCGCTCGGCGGTCCGGCTAACAGCGATCTGGGATTTCCGACCATCAACGAGGTTCCCGGTCTTGCCGGGCCCGACAGCCGGGTGAGCACGTTCTCGGCCAGCGACAACCCGGTGATCTTCTGGACGCCGGACCACGGTGCGTTCGTGGTTCGCGGCGCGCTCAACGCGGCATGGGACAAACTCGGCAGCTCGGGTGGAGTACTCGGCGCGCCGATCGGCGACGAAACCTACGACGGTGAGGTTGCTTCGCAGAAGTTCACCGGCGGCGAGGTGTCCTGGAACCGTAAGACCAAGGAGTTCACCACCAATCCGCCGGGGCTGGCCGAGCAGCTCAAAGGGCTGCAGATAGCGATCGATCCGACCGCCGCGATCAACATGGCGTGGCGCGCCGCAGGTGGCGCGAACGGCCCTCTGGGCGCCAAGAAGGACGGGCCCAGTCCCATTGGCGGCGACGGCATCGTTCAGGAGTTCAACGGCGGCAAGATCTTCTTCAGCCCTGCGACCGGCGCTAACGCCGTGGAAGGGCCGATCCTCCAGAAATATGAGTCCCTGGGTGGACCGGTCAGCAGCGACCTGGGCTTCCCGATCGCCAACGAGACCGACGGCGGCATCACTCCGGCCAGCCGGATCGCGACGTTCTCGGCAGCCGACAAGCCCGTCATCTTCTGGACTCCCGACCATGGCGCCTTCGTCGTGCGTGGGGCCATGAAGGCGGCCTGGGACAAACTCAAAGGCGCGACCGGAAAGCTGGGCGCGCCGGTCGGTGATCAGACCGTGGACGGCGACGTGGTGTCGCAGAAATTCACCGGCGGCAAGGTTTCGTGGAACCGCGCGAAGAACACCTTCACCACCGATCCGGCGAACCTGGCCCCGCTGCTGTCCGGTCTGCAGGTGTCGGGGCAGAACCAGCCGAGCAATTCCGCGGCACCGTCGCCCGGGAAGAAGTTCACCTTCCACTGGTGGTGGCTGGTGGCAGCGGTGCCGGTGCTGCTGCTGGTCGTGATGTTCGTGTTGGTGGTCATCGGACTGCGCCGGCGCCGCCATGGTCGGGACGTCCCCGCCTACGGTCACGGTCGCGACGTGGCCGAGGAGTTCGACGCCGTGGCCGAGGGGCACTGGTCGCACGATGATGCCGACTACGGTTCCGAGCGCTTCCCGCCCGTCGAGCACCACCCCGAAGAGCACGAGGTGCCGGAGTACGGCGCAGCGCCACGGGTGAGCTGGTCGCGAGGCGGGGCGGCTGTCGGCGCGCAGGAACACGGTTCTCCCCCCGGGGAATACGACGACGGCTACGACGACGACGCCTATGACGACGAGTACGCGCCGCGAGGCGAGCAGGGCGGCGATCAGGAGTACGAGGACGCCGGCGAATTCGAGGGTGACGAGGACCCCGACGCGGTCGATACCACTCCGACGCCCATCGTGACGCGTGGTGCCTTCGGTCAACTCGGGGTTGAGCCACAGATCGCGGAAACGGTGTCACCGGAGTCCTTTGCGGCGGAATCCGAGGTACCACATACACCGGCGCCGTCAGAGCAGGAGGTCGAGGTTCCGCGAACGCATCAGCCGGACGAATTCCCCGACATCTTCTACCCCCGCGGAGTCCCCGCCGAGGAGGAGATGCCCGACATGGCTTCTCCGGAGGCGGTCGAGGTCCCCGAGGTGAGAAAAGGCCGGCATGCCGCCGCCGACGACCCGGGATACGCGCCGGCAGCCGCCGAGGCGGCCTACGCGGCGGCGCCGCTGGCCGAAGCTCCGCAAGCGTCCCCGGGCGCTTCTGCGCGTCCTACCATTCATCTGCCCCTCGACGACGACCCATACCGGGCGCCCGAGGGTTATCCGATCAAGGCCAGTGCCCGGTTCGGCTTGTACTACACGCCGACCAGCGCGCTGTACCACGACACGCTGGCCGAGATCTGGTTCGCCAGCGAGTCGGTCGCGCAGGCGAACGGCTTCGTCAAGGCCGACTGACACGCCCGGAGCCCCGGTGAACCGGGGGGCCTAGACCTTTCGGATGACGGTGACGACCTTGCCCAGCACAGTCGCGTCGTTGCCGGGAATCGGATCGAAGGCCGGATTGTGCGGCATCAGCCACACCTGACCGCCCGCCCTCTTGAAGGTCTTGACGGTGGCCTCACCATCGATCATGGCGGCCACGATGTCGCCGTTGTCGGCAACGTTCTGTTGGCGGATCACCACCCAGTCGCCGTCGCAGATGGCCGCTTCGACCATCGAATCGCCGACCACCTTGAGCAGGAACAACGTCCCCTCGCCGACCAGCTCGCGCGGTAGCGGAAAGACGTCCTCGACCGCCTCCTCGGCGAGAATCGGACCACCGGCCGCGATACGCCCCAGCACGGGTACGAATGTCGGTTCTGGCAGGGCGTCGGAGCCGGCCACGTCGGTGGCGGGCGGCGTGACGGCGTCGTCGGCCGCGCGGACATCGACGGCGCGCGGACGGTTAGCGTCGCGTCGCAGGTAGCCCTTGCGTTCGAGGGTGCGCAACTGGTGGGCGACCGAAGACGTCGATGTCAGGCCCACGGCGTCGCCGATCTCTCGGATGCTCGGGGGATATCCGCGGGAGGTGACCGAGGCACGGATTACTTCGAGGATGGTGCGCTGCCGCTCGGTCAGCGGCGCGTCGACGGCATGCGGGCGGTCATCGTGCGCGGCTCCGCCGGAGGCGGTTCGATCAGCTACCGGGGGGTCGTTGCTGTCGTTCATGGCACTGAATGTAACCACACCTGGCCGCAGAATCAAACATGTGTTCGACCGGCGTGTCACATCTGGCCGGAACCGCCGTCCAGCTGGCCGGATTCGGCGAATCACAAGCGTGTAACTTTCTGCCGGATCGGGTATTCGAAAGTCATCCAGCTGGTTGCACCGACAAACTCTTGTCGGTGGCGAGGTTTATCGTTTTGCTCGCGCGACACGCGTCGCTCAGATGTTCGATATCGAACACTTGAGCGACTACGGTCGAACACACGAGCGACACGGAGTCGAGCCGGAGGCAACAAGATGACTATCAGCTACGCGGGCCCACAGCGCACCTGGAACGGCCAGAGGCTGGTGAACAGGCCTGTAAACAGGCCGATCGACGAATCGTCGCGCTACCGCGCGGGGCGGGTCCGTTCAAACAGGCCCGGCCCCGCGCGCCCGGAAGGTGCGCCGCTGCGCTACCACGGCACCGGTGTCGCGGTATCGACGGCGTCGCACCGCCGGCGTCCGGTCTCGGTGCTGACGACGGCGGCCCTGGCGTTGGTTGCGGGCCTCATCACACTCTGGCTCGGGCTCATGGCCAATTTCGGGAGCATGAGAAACCAGGAACCGGCCGATGTGTCCGCCCAGGTGCCCTCGGCGCTCGCAGTGGTGCGCGTGGAACCCGGGGAATCGCTGCAGCAGTTGGCGACTCGCGTCGCGCCCGGGGCGCCGGTCGGCGATGTCGTGGAACGTATCCGGAATCTGAACGCGCTGGACTCCAACGCGGTGTCGGCAGGTCAGACGTTGATCGCGCCGATTGGCTAGGGCTGCGGCGTACCGCGAATGCCGCTCTGCGCCAACGCTCCTCGGTGATCATCGCGGGGGGCACAGTCGGATCGTGCCAGCGTTGGCCCCGTCGCGAATGCGCAGGTACTCTCGGGTTGGTTCTGCGGTACCCCTGATCAGGCGCGGCAAAGGAGCGGTTATGCACTGCCCGTTCTGCCGGCATCCCGATTCCAGGGTGATCGATTCGCGGGAAACCGACGAAGGCCAGGCCATTCGTCGCCGCCGGTCCTGTCCCGAGTGTGGGCGCAGATTCACCACGGTGGAGACCGCGGTGCTGGCCGTGGTCAAGCGCAGCGGTGTGACGGAGCCGTTCAGTCGCGAAAAAGTGATCAGCGGTGTGCGCCGGGCCTGTCAGGGCCGACAGGTCGACGACGACGCGTTGAATCTGCTGGCCCAGCAGGTGGAAGATTCGGTACGGGCCGCCGGGCCGGAGGTTCCCAGCCACGAAGTCGGGTTGGCCATCCTGGGCCCGCTGCGCGAGCTGGACGAGGTGGCCTACCTGCGTTTCGCCTCGGTCTACCGGTCGTTTTCGTCGGCCGACGATTTCGAGCGGGAGATCGAGGCGCTGCGTGCTCATCGCAACGTGTCGACTCCGGGCTGATCGGGGCCCTAGGCTCCTCTCATGCCAGTAGACCTACATCCCGATCTGGAAGCATTGGCGCCACTGCTGGGCACGTGGTCCGGCCGAGGGGCGGGTGAGTACCCCACCATCGAGCCGTTCGAATACTTCGAAGAAGTTGCTTTCACCCATGTGGGCAAGCCATTTCTGGTCTACGCGAAGACGACGAAGGCGGCCTCAGACGGCAGACCCCTGCACGCCGAATTGGGCTACCTGCGGGTGCCGCAACAGGGGAGTGTCGAGTTCGTCCTCGCGCACCCGAGCGGAATCGCCGAAATCGAGTTAGGCACGTACTCGGTCGTGGACGGCGTCATCGACATCGAGTTGGCCACCAGCGAGATTAAGCTCACCCCGACGGCCAAAGTGGTGACGGCGCTAAGCCGTTCCTTCCGCATCGACGGTGATGAGCTGTCCTATTCGCTACGAATGGCTGCGGTAGGGCAATCCGAGCAGCATCACGTCGCTGCTGTGCTGCGGCGGGGAAGCTGAGGCCGCCCGTTCCGCCGGCGCGCTGATCGCGGTGAATTCGACCTAGTGACTCACCCCACCAGGCCAGCAGGCACCCGCAGCGTGCTGATCGGCGTTCCGCGACGGCGTAACCACCACGACGCGCCGACGCTGGGGGGCCAGTTCGGTGCGTGGGGTCTAGAGATGATGGCGCGGTCGTCGCGCCGTCGCCGCGCAACTCGACAAAATCGTTTCGCTGTAACCCCTGGCCGGCGTCGACCACAGCCAAGACGTCGATGCTCACGACCTGACCTACAACGGCGGATCAGGTGGCGCTGCGCTCGTCGGCTCCCATGGCGTTGAGTACGGCGACTCGGGTGTCGGTCGGCCCGGACACCGTCCGCTCTCCGCCGCCGCTGCGCAGCAGCTCCCGCAGTGCGGCCTGGTCGTACACCGGGGGCTCGGTGGTGTCGATGAAGCGCTGCACGACGTCGAGGAAACGGGCGGGGTCGTCGTGGAACGGGAAATGAGCGGAGTTCTCGAAGATCTCCAGTCGCGAGCCAGGCATCGCGGCGTGCGCCATGTGAGCGTGCCTGACCGGGATCACCGAGTCCTTCTGACCCCAGATGATCTGCACCGGGATGGCCTCCGTCAAATAACATCGGTCGAGCATTGTGACGATCTGGCCGCGCCAGTCCACGACAGCCCGAAGGGTGCGGGTGAACGCCGAGGATGCCGTCGGCTCCGGTAGGTCGTCGAGGATGCGCAGCATGTTGGGCAGATCCCGGCCCAGAGCCGTCGAACCCAGGGCAAGGCCGGCGAGGCGACCCATCAACTGAACCGCGGGCAACACCATGGGCAGACGCAACAGGGCCAGCGTCTCAGCGCCCATCGGTAACGACGCGAACCGCAATGCGATGTTGACGTCCCTGGTCACGCCACCGGCCCCCACCAGGATCAGCCTGTCGACCAAATGCGGGAACTGGTAAGCGAATTGCATCGCCACACCGCCGCCGAGCGAATGACCGATGATGGTCACCCGCTCGATGTCCAGCACACTGAGCAGGTCGCGCATGCCGTTGGCGTAGGCCGCGGTCGAGTAATCGGCGCGCGGCTTGTCCGACTTGCCGTGGCCCAACAGGTCCGGCGCAATGACGGTGAAACGCTGTGCCAACTTGGCGTGGACGCCGGTCCAGGTCGTCGAATTGTCGCCGATGCCGTGGATCAGCAGGACTGCCGGACCGGATCCCGCGATGCGGAACGCCCGCTTGTAGCCGTGAATGGAGCGGAATTGCAGCGACGGGGTTGTCACTTCCCGCACCGGGCGAAGACTGCGCGTTCGCTCGGTCATGTCGCCAACCTCGTCGTAGGGCCGTGTAGGCGTCTGTGCGGTTAGTTCGAGTCGTCGTCGTCGAATTTCTTCTCAGCCTGCTGGGCCAGGAACCGCTCGAACTCGGCGCCCAGCTCATCGCCGCTAGGCAGATCCTCGTCGTTGGTCAACAAAGATCTATTTTCCTGAGCGTCAATGAACGCATCGTACTGGCGCTCCAGAGCGGCCACCACTTGAGCGACTTCTGCACTCGCCTGCACCTGTTCGTCGATCTTGGCTCGGATCTCGGTCGCCGCCTCGGCGAGGGCGGTCAGCGGCAGCTCCAAGGATCCGGTCTTGGCGACCTGTTCCAGGAGCGCCTGGGCGGCGGCGGGATAATCGGTCTGGGTCAGATAGTGCGGGACGTGCACCGTGAATCCGACGACTTCGTGGCCGTGCTGTGCCATCCGGTATTCGAGCAGGTTGGAAGCGCTGCCGGGAACCTGGATCTCGGATATCCACGGTTGGAAGTCGCTGATCAGGGCCGGGTTGTTCGAGTGTGCGGTCATGGTGACCGGACGGGTGTGCGGAACGGCCATCGGGACAGTGCCCAGTCCGATGGTCTGCCGGACCCCGAGCCGCTCGGCGAGCAATCGCACCGCGGTGATGAACCGCTCCCACTTCAGGTCCGGCTCCATGCCGGAGAGCAGCAGAAACGGGGTGCCGACCGTATCGCGCAACGCGTAGAGGCTCAGCTCAGGATCGTCGTAGTGGGTGAAGTGGTCGGTCTTGAACGTCATGAGCGGCCGCCGAGACCGGTAGTCCAGCAGTTCGTCGATCGCGAAGGACGCGACCAGCTCGGTGTCCAGCGCCGCCTTGAGGTGTGCTGAGGCCAGCCGAATGGCGTGACCGGCGTCGGAGAAGCCCTCCAAAGCGTGTACCAAGACCGGACCGCGGCCGTCTGACGTCGACAACACGGGCGCCGGGAACTCAAGCTCGTACATGCCCGGTTGTCCCGGCTGATACTCCTGCGCCTCGCCGGAGTCATAGTGGTCGGACATTGGCGCTGCTTCCTCTCGGGGGTCTCGCGAAAGTCTCTTCAGGGTGCCCTGTCCAGTGTCGCTCAATCGACCGGAATTCATTATCGAACACCACACCTGCCGACGGTCGAGGCAGCCACAGCGCCCGGGCACTAACTTTGCTGCGGTACGTATCAACGCACAAGGGTCGGTTTCTATTGGCTTGCCAGCCCTTCCCTTCAGGCATGATGGATGGCGATGCGCGCCATGACGGGGATGCTGTGCCTGCCGATCGGCCTGACGTTGTTGTTCACGTCATGCGCCCGGCCCGTTCACCATGCGTCCGTCAGCAGCACCTCGGTGCCGCGGTCGACCAGCCCGGTGCAGCGGCTCAGCGAACCCGGGAGCGTGGCGCCGGACCCGCGTGTGGGCGCGATATTCCGCGGTGTCACCCAACTAGGGGGGAACCTGCACGTCTGCACCGGCGCGGTAGTGCACTCTCGTGGCGGTGACCTGGTGTTGACGGCTGCACATTGCCTACTCGGTGACATCGACGCGACCTTCGCCCCCGGTTTCGCCGGTGACGACACGTCCACCGACACCTTCACCGTTGCCGAGGTCTTCTTCGACCCGCGCTGGACGGGCAGCCGCGATCCCCGCGCGGACTACGCTATCGCGAAGGTGAGCGGTGGCGGGTCGCTGGAGCGTCGGGTCGGCGGCGGCTTCTCGTTGGGCACTTCGCCGCCACCGGGTAGCCGCGTGAGTGTGACCGGATATCCGGCCGGCGTCGGTGGGCGTCCCATCGCGTGCCAGGGCACCACCGGCGTCAACGAGCGTGGATTCCCTTCGTTGCCCTGTCAAGGGCTCGTCGACGGTACCAGCGGCGCACCATGGGTCAGCGAGTCCACCGTCGTCGGGGTGGTCGGTGGCTTCGAAGGCGGTGGCTGTACCGAAAACCTCTCGTACTCAGCGCCTTTCGACGAACGTACCGCGCAACTGCTGGCTCGTGCCGAAGCCGGCGGGCCAGGCGACAGCCCGCCGGCCGACTATGACGACACCTGCTAATCAACACTGGTGGCGACCCGCTGCGCGTGGCTGCGCCGCGCTTGCGATCGCCACGGGCAACACCGGTGGCGACCCGCTGCGCCCGGCTGCGCCGCGCTTGCGATCGCCACGGGCAACACCGGTGGCGACCCGCTGCGCCCGGCTGCGCCGCGCTGCGATCGCCATTAACGACGGAACTGGTTCAGCGCGCGCATCTTGTTGGTCACATCCAGCGCGGCGACCTTGTACGCCTCGGAGAACGTCGGGTAGTTGAACACCGCGTCAACCAGGTAGTCGACCGTGCCGCCACATCCCATCACCGCCTGCCCGATGTGCACCATCTCGGTGGCGCTGGTGCCGAAGATGTGGGCACCGAGCAGGGTTCGGTCGGTGGTGGAGACCAGCAGCTTGAGCATGCCGTAGGAGTCGCCGGCGATTTGACCGCGAGCAAGTTCGCGATACCGGCACACGCCCACCTCGTAGGGGACCGAATCCTTGGTCAACTCCACCTCGGTCTTCCCGACGTAGGACACCTCGGGAATCGAGTAGATCCCGATCGGTTGCAGTGCGGTGATGCCGTCGGTCGGCTCGCCGAATGCGTGATACGCGGCCAAGCGGCCCTGGTCCATCGAGGTCGCGGCCAAGGCCGGGAAACCGATGACGTCGCCGACAGCGTAGATGTGCTCGACCTTGGTCTGGAATTGATCGTCGACGAAAATCCTTCCGCGATGGTCGGTCTCGAGGCCGGCGTTCTCCAGACCCAGGTGCTCGGTCTGGCCTTCCCGGCCCGCGGAGTACATCACCGTCTCGGCGGGAATCTGCTTTCCGCTGGCCAGCGTGGTGACGGTTCCCGCCGAGCCCACGTCGACCGCCGTCACTTCCTCGCCGAACCGGAAGGTGACCGCGAGGTCGCGCAGGTGGAACTTGAGCGCCTCGACGATCTCCGGGTCGCAGAAGTCGAGCATGGTGTCGCGCTTCTCCACGACGGTGACCTTGGTGCCCAGCGCGGCGAACATCGACGCGTACTCGATGCCGATGACCCCGGCGCCGACCACCACCATCGATGCCGGCAGCGACCGCAGGTCCAGGATGCCGTCGGAGTCCAGTACCCGGCTCTCGTCGAATTCGATGCCGGACGGGCGCACCGGCTTGGTGCCGGTGGCGATCACGATGTAGTCGCCGCTGACCGTGACCCGCTCGCCCTGGGCATCCTCCTCCACGAGCACGGTGTGCGGGTCGATGAAGCGGCCATGCCCCAGCACCAGGTCGATCCGGTTTCGCATCAACTGTGAGCGCACCACGTCGACTTGCTTGCCGATCACGTGCTGCGTTCGCGCCAGCAGGTCGGCGGGGGTGATCTTGTCTTTCACCCGGTAGCTCGTGCCGTAGAGTTCGCGCTGGCTCATCCCGGTCAGGTAGACAACCGCCTCGCGCAAGGTCTTCGACGGGATGGTGCCGGTGTTGACGCAGACGCCGCCGACCATGCGCCCACGCTCGACGATTGCGACCGACTTGCCCAGCTTGGCCGCCGCGATGGCAGCCTTCTGGCCGCCGGGCCCCGACCCGATAACGACCAAGTCGTACTCGCGCATTGAAGTCATGAGTAGACGATAAAGCCCACAGTGGCGACTTTCTCCACAAGCGGGCGCCTGAATCACGTTGCGCGAGCACGAGGTGACGGTGCCTGTCGTCAGCGTTGACGCCATGACGACGCATGAACCTGCCTTCGACCTGAAACGCCCCGGCACCCTGATCGCCGCGCTACCGGCCATCCTGGGCTTCGTCCCGGAGAAATCGCTGGTGTTGGTGACGCTGGAAGACGGCGGCCTGGGCTCGGTGTTGCGTGCCGACCTTTCCGACCAACTCGCCGATCGGGTAACTGAACTCGCCGAACTGGCCGCAGCGGCAGATCCGGACGCAGCGATCGTGGTGATCGTCGACGAAGAAGGCGCCCGGTGTCCGGGGTGCAACGAGGGGTACCGGCAGCTTTGCGACGCGATCACCGAGGCACTGCATCGGTTCGGCGTCGAGCACTACGCGGCGCACGTGGTCGACCGGATCACCGCCGGCGGGCGATGGCACTGCGTCGACGGCTGCGGTGCGGGCGGTGAGATGGACGATCCGTCGGCGTCGCCGCTGGCGGCAGCAGCGGTGCTGGACGGCCGGCGGCTGTACTCGCGGCGTGCCGACCTGCAGGCGGTGATCGCTGCGGACCTGGTGCGCAGTTCGGCGTTGACCGGAGTTGTCGAGCACGCGGCCACCCTGCGCGAGATCGCCCGTCAGGCCGATCCCGCGGCCTGCAAGCGGCGCGATGTGGAGAACGCGATGGCGGCCGCCGCGCGGGTGATCAACGGGCAGCCGTTGTCTGATGCCGAGCTGGCCGAACTGGGCTGTGCGCTGAGCGACCCGCACGTGCGCGACACGCTGTACGCGCTCGCGGTGGGGGAGGACGCCGGCGCGGCCGAGTCACTGTGGGCGGTGCTGGCGCGCCTGCTCCCGCAGCCGTGGCGGGTGGAGGCTCTGGTGTTGTTGGCCTTCAGCGCATACGCGCGCGGCGACGGGCCGCTGGCCGGTATTTCGCTGGACGCCGCGCTGCGCTGCGATCCGCACCACCGAATGGCTTCGATGCTGGACCAGGCACTGCAATCGGGTATGCGGCCCAAGGATATTCGCGAACTGGCGGACACCGGCTATCGGCTTGCCATGCAGCTGGGGGTGAGGTTGCCGCCGCGACAACCGTTCGGCCGGCGCGCGGGTTAGGTGCCGGCGGGTCAGACCTTCTCGACCTTGACCGCGTGCGCCATCTCGTGTGGCAGGGTGACGTTCTCATGGCCCGGGATGAGGATGGTCACCCCGCCGCTCTTCCCGGTTTCGACGGTGACCCGCGCGTTGGGTACCACACCGGCGTCCTTGAGCCGCGTGATCAGGTCGATGTCGCCCTGCACGTGCTCGGTGAGCTGACGGACGACGACGGCGACCGGCGATCCGGGCGGCAGTTCGGTCAGCCGGACCAGGTTCGCCTCGTCGGATCCGGAGTCCGGGCCCACGCCTAGGTCCAGCAGACCCGGAATCGGGTTGCCGAACGGGGACGTCGTCGGGTTGTTGAGTACCTTGACCAGCCGGCGCTCGACATCCTCGCTCATCACGTGTTCCCACCGGCACGCCTCGGCATGGACTTCTTCCCAGGGCAAGCCGATGACGTCGACCAGGAGGCGTTCGGCGAGGCGGTGCTTGCGCATCACCGAAATGGCCAGGGCCCGGCCCTTGTCGGTGAGTTCGAGGTGGCGGTCGCCCGCGACACGGAGTAATCCGTCCCTTTCCATCCGGGAGACGGTCTGGCTGACGGTGGGTCCACTCTGCTCGAGACGCTCGGCAATCCGGGCACGCAGCGGCGTTACGCCCTCTTCCTCGAGGTCGTAGATGGTCCGCAGGTACATCTCGGTGGTATCAACCAGGTCGTTCATTCAGCATCCTCCGTTGCCGCCGAGTCTACTTCGCCAGCCGCGCGAGTGGCTCGTCTAAAACGCCCCACGGCAGCAGTATGCCCGCCGCGCCACAGGGCGCGGCGGGCACACCGTCTCCCACAAGCTTGCCGAACGGGCCGGCGCTGACCTCAGCTGGCGTAGGACCGCAGTCGGTCTGCCCGCTCGCCGTGTCGCAACTTGCACATCACGTCTCGCTCGATCTGGCGGACTCGCTCCCGGGACAGGCCGAACAGCTTGCCGATCTGGTCCAGGGTGCGCGGCTGACCGTCGTCCAGACCGAAGCGCAGCCGGATCACCTGGTGTTCTCGTTCGTCGAGAGTGGCGAGCACACTGCGGATGTCGGTGTGCAGCAGTTCGGCGATCACCGCGTTCTCCGCGGACATCGCTTCGGCGTCTTCGATGAAGTCGCCCAGTGGCGCCTCTTCCTCGGAGCCGACCGGCATGTCCAGGCTCACCGGGTCGCGGCTGTGCTCCAGCAGGTCGTTGATCTTCTCGATCGGGATGCCGGATTCGGCGGCGAGTTCCTCGTCGGTGGCCTCCCGGCCCAGGGTCTGGTGCATCTCCCGCTTGATCCGCGCCAGCTTGTTCACCTGCTCGACGAGATGAACGGGTAGCCGGATGGTGCGGCTCTGGTCGGCCATGCCGCGGGTGATGGCCTGCCGGATCCACCAGGTGGCATAGGTGGAGAACTTGAATCCCTTTGCGTAGTCGAACTTTTCCATCGCGCGGATGAGACCCAGGTTGCCTTCCTGAATCAGGTCCAGCAGCGGCATACCACGGCCGGTGTAACGCTTGGCCAGCGACACGACCAGTCGCAGGTTCGCTTCCAGAAGGTGCCGACGGGCGGCCTCGCCATCGCGGACCACCGCGGCCAGATCACGTTTGCGGTTGTCTCCCAGGCGTTTCCGTGTTTCCAGGAGATGCTCGGCGTATAAGCCGGCCTCGATGCGCTTGGCCAACTCGACCTCGTCGGCGGCGTTGAGCAACGCCGTCTTCCCGATGCCGTTCAGATACACGCGCACCAAGTCTGCAGCTGGGCTTTGAGCATCCAAGTCGCCGTCAACCCGGCTTGTGGTGGCCCGTGTAGTGAGTTCGGCCATTACGCCCTCCCGATCGGCTTGTCTTGTCATGTGGTTAACGAGAAGCCCGGCGAATGAGTTCCCACGCCGCCGCCATCTCACACCCTGTGACGTGCAGAAATACGGCCCCGACCTGAGAATGTCCTGAGAAGGTGCGCGAGGGGACGGCTAGTCGGAACCGTCCGGGTCGATCGTCTGGGCGTCCGGCCGCGGCGCAAAGTGTCGCCGTTGCTCGAGCGCCGGACGCTCGGCCGTGGGGAACAACGGGGTGCGCTGTCGAGTGTGCTCGAAGCGTCGTGGCTCGTCGGCGCTGCGCGGCGGTCGATCGTTGGCGATCAGAACGGCTATCCACGGCAACGGAATCGAAGCTGCCACGATCAGCAACGAGATGAGACCGTTGTGCCAGGCTCCGTAAGCGAGGGCCGCCAGCAAAAGTGCCGGGATGCGAAACGCCATGATGGTCAGGTACTTACGCACGCGCGCCCGATGCTGTACCTCATAGGAGGGTGCGGCCGCAGTGATCAGCACCGGCCGGCCCTCCTGGTCGAACCCATCGAACTCGGGGCCGCGCTTCATACGTCCACTGTGTCACACCTGGACAGATTGCGGTTCCCCCGGTGTCAGACGGCTGCTCAGGAGGCACAATGTGAGGGATGGACACCCAGACGATCGAGCGCACCGACGTCCGCGAACGCACCGACGACGGGACCGGCAGCGACACTCCGAAGTACTTCCACTACGTCAAGAAGGACAAGATCGCCGAGAGTGCGGTCATGGGTAGTCACGTCGTCGCGTTGTGCGGCGAGGTATTTCCCGTCACTCGCGCCGCCAAGCCCGGCTCGCCGGTGTGCCCCGACTGCAAGCAGATCTACGAGCGGCTCAAAAAAGGTTGATCAGGTTTTCGGTTCCACCGGGTCAGCGATCGGTTCGGTCGCCGCGGCGTCGGAGTGGGGTAGTGCCGGCTCGGATGCGCCCGACAGCGCGGCACTACGACGAACGATCCAGTTGCGCAGCCGGTGCGCGTGCGTGGCCGGCGCCGGCCACTCCTCTTGGATGGCGGCATTGAGTTCGGCGCCGATCATGACCGAGAAGCCACCGAAGAACGCGAACAGCAAGAACGCGATGGGCGTGGCCAGCGCGCCGTAGGTGTAGCCAGTGCTGCCGATCCAACGCAGGTAGATGCGCAGGCCCAGGGTGGCGACCAGGAACACCACCGCGGCCAGCACGGTGCCGGGGATCAGCCGGTGTGTGGGCAGCGGTACCGGCAGGGCCACGCGGTAGAGCACGGTGACGCCGGCCATCAGGCCGAGGATCAGCGCCGGGTAGTAGCCGTAGTGCAGCAGATTCTGCAGGCCCACCGGGATGTGTTCGCTCACCTTGCGCGGTCCCACCACGGCCACCGGCGCGGTGATCACCACGAAGGTCAGCATCACGATGTACAGAAACAGCGCGAAAAACCGCTGCCGCACCGGATGGCGCAGCGGAGTCTGATCGTGGGCCTCCACCACCGCGTCGACGAAAGACGAGATGGCAGAGGAGCCTGCCCACAGCGAGATGAGGAAACCCACCGACACCACTTCGCCGCCCGCGGTGGTGGTGATGTCGCGGATAGAGGGTTCGATGATCTCGTTCACCACGTTGGGAGAGAAAAAGTTGCGGGCCGAGGACAACGTGCTCTTGATGATGGCGTGTAACGTGTCGGCCCCGAACAGCGGAGCCACCCAGGCCAGCGTGCCCAGGATTCCCAGCAGCAGTGGCGGGGTCGAAAGGCAGGTCCAAAAACCGGCTTCCGCCGATTCGGAGAAAATTGAATCGTCCCAAGCCTTGGACAGCGTCCTTCGGCTGATTTGCCAAATGTGGTGGCGGGACGGTTTGGAGACCTGGTTGTTCATACCCGTCCAGCATTGCCGATCAAACCTCGCACCGACAGCATTGAGCCGGGCGAGTTTTGCGGCAATTACTGGCCGCTGACCTCCAGCACCGCCGCCAGCTCGGCCAACTTGGCTTCGTGCTTGTTGGCGTGGTGCTGGCAGAAGAGGAGCTCAGCGCCCGAGGGCAGCTTGGCACGTACCCGGGCCGCAGCGCCGCAGCGATCGCAGCGGTCTGCACGAGTTAGCTCGGGACTGGTCAGAGTTGCGTTCATGGCTCCTCCGTTCTGGCGATAATTTCACTCTGTCAGACGTTCGGAGTTTTCGCCTTGTTCCCCGACCGTTATCAGGTGTGTCGTTTCTCACGCATATTTGCCCGCAATTGGGGGAGGTTAATCACCGTGGTGCCAACTGCCGAATTCTTGGTGCGTTTGTGCTCTGAGCAGGAGTGGGCGTCGGCCCGGGAGCTGGGCTGGATAGCTCCCGAGTCCGACGGGTCGGGCGGGCAGGCATTCGTCCATCTCTCGACGCTCGAGCAGGTGCATCTGCCGGCGAACCGCCTCTACCGCGGCCGCACGGACATGGTGCTGCTGTATGTCGACCCGTCGTCCGTCGACGCGCCTGTCCGATGGGAGCCAGGTGTGCCGACCGACCCGGAGTCGATGCTGTTTCCGCATCTGTACGGTCCACTGCCGGTAGCCGCCGTGATGAAGTGGGAGGCGTACTTGCCGGGGGCCGATGGCAGCTTTGCGGCCTGCCCATCCAATCAGGGCCCGAGGTAAGCATCCGCCTCGATCTCCACCAGCAGCTCCGGTGCGATCAACGCCGACACCTCGACCATGGTGGCCACCGGACGGATATCGCCGAAGACCTCAGCATGCACGTCACCGACCTCGCGCCACCGGGAGATGTCGGTCACGTAGATGCGGGTGCGGATGACGTCGGCCAGCACCGCCCCGGCCTGCCCGAGCGCAATCTCGATGCGGCGCAGGGCATCTCGCGTCTGAGCGGCGATGTCGTCGCCGCTGCCGGTGGTGCCGGCCACGGCAACGACCGGTCCGAGGCGTACCGCTCTGGAATATCCGACGATCGATTCGAACTCGGAATTCGACGGAACGTTCTGGCGGCTCGCTGACATGGCGTCACAGTACGAGGGGTTTACGGGTTTACCCGCACCGCATCTGCTGGTAGCTGTGCTTGGGTGCGCAGCAACCTGCCTCTGGTGTGCTCCGTGGTCGCCCACGCGGTCTTGGGTTGCTTTGGCACACGGCACACCTGCGCACTGTCACTCCACGACGAGGTTCAGTCCAGGTAGTCGCGCAGCACCTGCGAGCGGCTGGGGTGGCGCAGCTTGGACATCGTCTTGGATTCGATCTGGCGGATGCGCTCCCGGGTCACCCCGTATACCTGGCCGATCTCGTCCAGGGTCCGCGGCTGGCCGTCGGTGAGTCCGAAGCGCAGCCGCACCACGCCGGCCTCGCGCTCTGACAGCGTGTCCAGCACCGACTGCAACTGATCTTGCAACAGGGTGAACGACACGGCGTCGACCGCGACGACAGCCTCGCTGTCTTCGATGAAGTCACCGAGCTGGCTGTCGCCCTCGTCGCCGATGGTCTGATCCAGCGAGATGGGCTCGCGGGCGTACTGCTGGATCTCGAGCACCTTCTCCGGCGTGATGTCCATTTCCTTGGCGAGTTCCTCAGGGGTGGGCTCGCGGCCCAGATCCTGCAGCAGCTCGCGCTGGATGCGGCCCAGCTTGTTGATGACCTCGACCATGTGCACCGGGATACGGATGGTGCGGGCCTGATCGGCCATGGCGCGGGTGATGGCCTGGCGGATCCACCACGTCGCGTAGGTGGAGAACTTGTAGCCCTTGGTGTAGTCGAACTTCTCCACCGCGCGGATCAGACCGAGGTTGCCCTCCTGGATGAGGTCCAGGAACGCCATGCCGCGGCCGGTGTAGCGCTTGGCCAGCGACACCACCAGCCGCAAATTCGCTTCCAGCAGATGGTTTTTCGCGCGGTCGCCGTCCCGGCAGATCCACATCATGTCGCGGCGCTGGGCGGCGGGCAGCTTCTCGCCCCGATCGTTGAGCTCCATCATCAGCTGCGTCGCGTAGAGGCCGGCTTCGATGCGCTTGGCCAGCTCGACTTCTTCCTCGGCGTTGAGCAGCGCCACCTTGCCGATCTGCTTGAGATAGGCACGGACCGAGTCGGCGGATGCGGTGAGTTCGGCGTCCTTGCGGGCCTGACGCAGCGCCTCGGATTCGTCTTCGTCCCAGACGAAATCGCCGGAGGCCTTGTCTTTTTCGGACGGTTCGGCGATCTCCTCGTCTTCCTCGACGGGGGCGGCGGTGACCACCGCCGGCGTCACGGCCTCGGCCTCCTCGGGATCGTCGGCGTCACCCGGGTCGAGTTCCCCGGCGTCCGGGGCCACCTCGACTTCCAGTTCGTCGAGGCTCAGATCGGCGGCGTCGATCTCCAGATCGTCACCAGGCTCCACGTCGATGTCGGCGTCGAGCTCCTCAGCGCCCTCGATGGTGACGTCGGCGTCGAGCAGCACGTCGGCGTCCTGCAGCTTGGCTGCCGGTGCCTTTGCGGCGGCCTTGGCCCGGGTCTTCTTGGGTGCCGCACCTTCGGATGCCGGCTCTGCGGTTTTCGCGGCCCGCTTTGCCGGAGCGGAGCTGCCGGCGGCCTTGGCCGCCGTGCGCTTGGCGGGGGACTTCGCGGCGGTGCGCTTCACCGGCTCATCGGTTGACGCACTTGCCTTGGTCGCTGCCACATACACCCCTTCGGTCGGACGCACTTCCGGTGGGTCTGGGCATGGTTGACCGAAAGTGTCTGCTATGTCGAATGTCGGCGTTTGATATCAGCGTGGTATCGCTCGCTATCGGTTTGGGCGGCCGCCGACGACCATTGTAACTTCACCGCGCCCTTGTACCGGCCGAGCGGACAAATTCAGTGCGTCACGTCGCCGGTCGATGCCATGGCGGCCCCGACGATACCGGCCGCGTTCCGCAGGGCGGCGGGCACCACGGGCGTGCGGTTTTCCAGCAAGTGCACCCACTTGTCGGCCTTGCGGCTGATCCCGCCGCCGGCGATGAACAGATCGGGCCAGATCGCGTTTTCGATGGCGACCAGCACTCTGGTCACCTGTTTCGCCCACTTCTCGTAGCTCCAGTGTTCGCGTTCCTTGACCGATGACGCGGCTCGTTCCTCGGCTTCCATACCGCCGACTTCGAGGTGGCCGAACTCGGTGTTGGGAATCAGCTTGCCGTTGTGGATGAGCGCCGAGCCGATGCCGGTGCCGAAGGTCAGCAGCACAACCAAACCCTCGTGCCCTTTGCCGGCGCCGTAGCGTTCCTCGGCCAGCCCCGCCGCGTCGGCGTCATTCAGGATCGTCACGTCCCGACCTCCGAGTTCGGCGCTGATGATGTCGCGAGCGTTGGTGCCGATCCAGGACTTGTCCACATTGGCCGCCGTGTGCACGATGCCGTGGCTGACCACACCGGGATAGGTGACCCCGAGCGGGCCGGTCCAGCCGAAACCGTTGACGACTTCGGCGATGGTCTTGGCGACCGCGTCCGGGGTGGCCGGCTGCGGCGTCAGCAGTTTGATTCGGTCGCCGATCAACTGTCCGGTGTCCAGATCCACGATGGCGCCCTTGATGCCACTACCGCCGACGTCTATGCCGAATCCGCGGCGCTGCGGCATACCGGTGTCGGTCCCAGAGACGGTGCTGGTCATCGAAATCTCCTCGGCGAGACTTGGTGGTTCGCCCACCTTATAGCGCCCCGGCACGGCAAACGGGGTGAGGCGGGCTGCATCCGCCGCCGAGTCGGCGGCTGTGGTGCGATAGACCGGTGACTCGACTCGACAAACCTCTCGCTGAGCCCGCGCGGCTGCGTGAGGTGGCCGTCACGGTCGCCACCGAGGCGGCGGCGTTCGTGCGACGCCGGCGCGCTGAGGTCTTCGGTCGCGGCGCCGAACCCGCGACCGGTTCCGACGCGGTTCGCGCCAAGACCACCCCGACCGATCCGGTGACGGTGGTCGACACCGAAACCGAGCAACTACTGCGGGAACGCTTGGCCGAACTTCGCCCCGGTGACCCGATACTCGGTGAGGAAGGCGGCGCGGATCCCGCGGGCGATGCCTGGGGAACGGTCACGTGGGTGCTCGATCCCATCGACGGGACGGTGAATTTCGTCTACGGCATCCCTGCCTACGCGGTATCGGTCGGCGCACAAATTGACGGCGTATCGGTGGCGGGCGCGGTGGCCGACGTCGTTGCCGGCCGGGTGTATTCCGCCGCGAAAGGCCTGGGGGCGCACGTCAGCGACGGGCACGGTAGGCAGGAACTGCGCTGCACTGACGTGGCCGAGCTCTCGATGGCGTTGCTGGGAACCGGGTTCGGGTATTCACCGGACCGCCGGGTTCGTCAGGCCGAGTTGGTGGCCCAGCTGCTGCCCGTGGTGCGCGACGTGCGGCGCATCGGCTCGGCGGCCCTAGACCTGTGCATGGTCGCAGCCGGCCGACTGGATGCGTACTACGAGCATGGTCTGCAGGTGTGGGATTGCGCCGCCGGCGCTCTGATCGCTGCGGAGGCGGGGGCGCGGGTCATCCTGCCGCCGCCGGATGCGGACGGGGCAGGCCTGGTCGTCGCCGCAGCCCCCGGCATCGCCGATTCGCTGCTGACGGCCCTGGGGCGGGCGGGTGCGCTGGATCCGATCCAGTGACCTGTCAGCAGCTGTTGGCGTGAATCTTGGCCAGCAGTGCGTGATCTGCCGGCTCGGTGGCCCCGGGCCGCAGGGTGGCCAGTACGGCGTCGATGTCGTCATTGTGGGCCAGTGAGCTGAACTCGGTGCCTAGTGCGAGATCCACCGAGTCGTCACCGCGACTGTCATGGAAGAGTTCGGTGCACGGCGCAACCAGCCACAGCGCCGCGGCGGTGGCTTGCCCCGCTGTCCCGAATCGGATCTGACCCTGGCAGTTCAGGCGTGTGCCGGCATAGACCGGGTCGTTGGCGGAAGTGGGCTGCGCGAAGCCCAGATCCTGTAGGGCACCGGCGATGTCGCCGGCCTGGCCGCCTCGGCCGCTGGCGTTGAGAACGCGGACCTTGGTGTCGCTGAGTTTGGCGGGGGTGACGTCGATCATCTCCGTCCGCGACACCTGCTCGCCGAGCTTGGCGGCCGGCGCGTCCCCGTTCGCCTGCGGCGGTGGGTTGCACACCGCCGCCTCGCGGACGTCCCCCGGTCGGGTGAGCGCCACGGTCCACACCACGCCGGTCACCACCACGAGGAAGATGACGACGATGATGGCGGGGCGGGGATTACGCCGCCGGAAGGGCCGTCCGTGCTTGTCGAAGGCGGTACCCTCGGTGATGTGTGCGACCACACCTGCACTGTAATCGCTACGTAAGCGCACGGTTTAAGGCCAAGTGCAGGGGCTAATCCAACGGTGTGACGCAAATCACAGTCAATTCGTCCGCAATACGGGCACGAATCATTTGGTGCACGCGTTCGACGCTGGTACAAAGCGTTCCTTGAGCTTATGAGGGCCCTGAGGGGATAAGGACGGGGAAAAGATGCCTACCGACTACGACGCTCCGCGGCGTACCGAGACCGACGATGTCTCGGAGGATTCGCTGGAGGAGCTCAAAGCGCGACGGAACGAGGCGGCGTCAGCCGTGGTTGACGTCGACGAATCCGAGTCCGCCGAGTCTTTCGAACTACCTGGTGCCGACCTTTCGGGTGAAGAACTGTCGGTGCGCGTGATTCCGAAGCAGGCCGACGAATTCACCTGCTCCAGTTGCTTTCTGGTCCAACACCGCAGCCGGCTGGCCAGCGAGAAGAACGGCGTGATGATCTGTACCGATTGCGCGGCCTGAGGACCGCACTCAGCTTCTCAGTGCTGACAGCACCCGATCGGGGTGACGGCAGCTCACCATCCAGTACGGGGTCGGATCGTCGGGATCGTCGAGGACCAGCAGCACCATCGGGCCGACCCAAGCCCGGTGCAGGACGTAGGCCGCCGGGTCGAGTTGGCGGCCCAGCGCCGCCGACTTGGCGCTGCGCACGACCTCCGCGGACCGGGAGACCACGGTGACCGGCAGATGGGCTTGCCCTGCCCACAGCTCGACGCCGCCGTCGTCGGCGGTGACTCGTATCTCGACGCGGCCCAGCCAGAGCAGCACTCCTGTGGCGACGGCGAACAGCACCGCGTACGGCAACCAGTCGGGCAGCGACCGAATGCCCAGGTTGACTTCGAACGCGATGATCGCCGCGAGCAGGAATCCCAGCGGCCACCACCACCAGGGCACCCACAGCCGCTCGCGATATCGCAAACTTTGCGGCGCGACGCGCGTATCGGACACGCGGTCAAGGGTAGTCTGTGCCCCCGTGTCGACCAGTCTGGCCGTAGTCCGTCTCGACCCCGGGCTTCCGATGCCCAGCCGCGCTCACCACGGTGACGCCGGTGTTGATCTGTTCAGCGCCGAAGACGTCGAGCTGGCGCCGGGTCACCGGGCTCTGGTGCGCACCGGCATCGCGGTAGCCATCCCGCTCGGCATGGTCGGGTTGGTACATCCGCGTTCTGGACTGGCGTCCCGTGTCGGGCTGTCGATCGTCAACAGTCCCGGCACCATCGATGCGGGATATCGTGGCGAAATCAAGGTCGCGCTGATCAACCTCGACCCCACCACCGCGATTGTGGTGCATCGCGGCGACCGCATCGCCCAGTTGCTGGTGCAGCGGGTCGAGCTGGTCGAGCTGGTGGAGGTCTCGTCGTTCGACGAGGCCGGTCTGGCCGAAACGTCCCGTGGCGACGGGGGCCACGGCTCCTCCGGCGGACATGCGAGTTTGTGATGACCCTCGGACGACCCAGAGCGAAGCGATGAAAAGGAGCGGCGCTGATGCCAGCATTCGGTAGGCGCACACGCAAGAACGACAGCGCTTCGGACGACCAGGCGTCCGCGCCGGTCGACCCGCCCGTCGAGGACGCCGGCGACAGCGAGGAGTCGCTCGAGGGGCCGTTCGACATCGAGGACTTCGACGATCCCGCGGCCGCCGAGGTGGCCCGGCTTGACCTGGGTTCGGTGTTGATTCCGATGCCGGCGGCAGGGCAGGTTCAGGTGGAGTTGACCGAGACCGGGGTGCCCAGTGCAGTCTGGGTGGTCACGCCGAACGGGCGTTACACCATCGCCGCCTATGCGGCTCCCAAGACCGCCGGTCTGTGGCGCGAGGTGGCCGGCGAGCTGGCGGATTCGTTGCGCAAGGACTCCGCGAAAGTGTCGATCAAGGACGGGCCGTGGGGACGCGAAGTGGTCGGCACCGCCGCCGGTGCAGTGCGCTTCATCGGAGTAGACGGCTACCGATGGATGATCCGGTGTGTGGTCAACGGGCCGCACGAGACCATCGACGCCCTGACCGACGAGGCGCGGGAAGCGTTGGCGGACACCGTCGTTCGGCGTGGCGATACGCCGCTGCCGGTGCGCACGCCGCTGCCGGTGCAGCTGCCCGAGCCGATGGCCCAGCAGCTACGCGAGGCGGCCGCTCAGCAGGCTGCCGGACAGGCCGAATCGCAACCCCCCTCCGGTGAGCCGGCCGCGCGTCGTGGCGCCGAGGGATCGGCGATGCAGCAGCTGCGCAGCACCTCAACCGGCGGCTAACGTTCGCCGGCTTCGGCGAGCGCGGCCAGGCAGGCCGCTCCCAGGGCGTCCGGCTGCGCACCCATTTCGTCCAGGGTCACCGTGCGTAGCGCTGCCCTGGGTGCAGCGGTCACCCAGTCGACGCCGACCTGCAACGGGTGGATCGGGTCGTCGACCGCGGCCACCACGCCCATCGGCGGCACCAGGCGCACCAGCTCCGAGCAACTCGGCGCGACGTAGGACGCCGCGTCTTCCATCGCGTCCGGTAGCTGCGGCCACTGGGCACGCCACGACCGCGCCAGTTCGTCGGCGAGCCACCGTGGGCTCGAGGCCCGCATCTGCGCCGTCGTTTCTTCCAGACCGTCGCGGCGCAACTGCGACGCCGTGTAGTGCGCGGCCAGCGCTGCGGGTGCCGAGCCGGGGTCCCCGATCCAGGGGGGCAGGGCGGCCAGCACGGCGACGGTGTGCTCCGGACGGGCCAGCGCCCACGCGGCAGCCACCGCGGCACCGATCGACACACCGCCGACCGCGATCGGGCCGCAGCGCGCTGCCTCGTCAAGCGCCGCAACGTATCCCGCGATGAGCTGACGGGGTTGCGGGGCCGGTGTGATCAACACCGCACCGGTTGCCTGCAACGGAGCCGAAAAGGCCCGGTCAACGTAATTTTCGTCGGACCCGGTACCCGGCAGCAACACCGTTGTGACACCGCGCAGATCGAAGATCACGATTTCCATAGTGCCTGGTACCCGGCGCCGCCCGGAATCAGTAGTTTCGTCTGTATGGCATCGGGGAACCAAGAGGTCTACGGTGACCGTTGGCATGGTGGAATGCTGCTTTAGAACATAGCTTTCTCAACGACGTCGAAGTGTCAGGAGTGGCCATGGGGGCCCAAGGGTATCTACGCCGGCTCACCCGTCGGTTGACGGAAGACCCGGAGCAACGCGACGTCGAAGAACTCTCCGACGAAGTCCTCAATACGGGCGCGCAGCGCGCCATCGACTGTCAGCGCGGCCAGGAGGTCACGATGGTGGGCACGCTGCGCAGCGTCGAGACGAACGGTAAGGGGTGCTCGGGAGGCGTCCGCGCGGAGTTGTTCGACGGCAGTGACACCGTCACGCTGGTGTGGTTGGGACAGCGGCGTATCCCCGGCATCGAGTCCGGACGCACCCTGCGGGTGCGGGGCCGGATGGGCAAGATGGAAAACGGCGCCAAAGCCATTTACAACCCGCACTACGAAATTCAGCGGTGACGATTTCCGGATTCTGGCAACCGAGGCACGTCGAATACCCGTGAGCGCTAACCGTTTCAGCTCCGACCGCCTGCTGGCGCAAGCCGGTGGAGTGAGCGGCCTCGTCTACTCGTCGTTGCCCGTGGTGACGTTCGTGATCGCCTCCAGCATCGCCGGGTTGCTGTCGGCGATCGGCGCCGCGGTCGCGGCGGCGACGCTGGTGCTGCTGTGGCGGCTGGTCCGCCGAGACTCCGTGCAGCCGGCGGTTTCCGGATTCTTCGGGGTGGCGGTCTGCGCGCTCATCGCCTACCTGGTCGGACAGTCCAAAGGATATTTCCTGCTGGGCATCTGGATGTCTTTGTTCTGGGCGGTGATCTTCGGGCTGTCGATTCTGATCCGCCGTCCGGTGGTCGGCTACCTGTGGACTTGGGCCAGTGGCCGCGACAACGGCTGGCGCGACGTGCCGCGGGCGGTCTACGCATTCGACCTCGCGACGCTGTGCTGGACGCTGGTATTCGTGGCGCGCTTCGGCGTCCAGGGCCACCTCTACGAGCTCGGCAAGACCGGGTGGCTGGGTGTGACCCGGATCGCCATGGGCTGGCCCCTGACCGCGCTGGCGGCACTGGTGACCTACTGGGCGATCAAAGCCGTACTGCGGGCAGTTCCGGCCGTGGAGCACGCGGTGACCGCCGAGATCGACGGAGATGCCGCCGCGACCGGCTGACGACGTCAGGTGCTCGGCAGCAGCAGGCTGCGCAGTTCTTCCTCCGCCTCGGTGACCGCGACGAACAACAACTCGTCGCCGCCTTCGAGTGGTTCGTCGCCCTCCGGGACGATCACCCGCGGTCCGCGCAGGATAGTCACCAGCGAGACATTGCGCGGCAGCTGCAATTTTCGCACCGGCTTGCCGCCCCACGGCGTGTCATCGGGCAGGGTGATCTCGACCAGATTGGCCTGGCCTTTGCGGAATTCCATCAGCCGCACCAGGTCACCCACGGCGACGGCTTCCTCGATCAGCGACGCCAGCATGCGCGGGGTGGACACCGCCACGTCGACCCCCCACGCGTCGGTGAACAGCCATTCGTTGCGTGGGTCGTTGACCCGGGCCACCACCCGCGGCACCGCGAATTCGGTCTTGGCGAGCAGGCTGAGCACCACATTCACCTTGTCGTCACCGGTGGCGGCCACGACCACATCGAAATCCTCGAGGTGCATCTTCTCGAGCAGGCTGAGCTCGCAGGCGTCGCCGAGCAGCCAGTGGGCGGCGGGGATCGCATCGGTGTCGAGATGGTCGGCGTTGCGCTCGATCAGCGTGACGTCGTGCTTGTTGGCGACGAGTTCACGGGTGACCGAGCGCCCGACCGCCCCGGCCCCGGCAACAGCTACCTTCATCTGCGCCACTCTCCCCCGCAAGCGGGTGGTACCCCCACAACCCCGGCTTGGAAACAGGGCAAGTCGACGTTCGCTTTTCCGCGCTTCATTTGTCCAGGTCCTCGCTCGGCGGCAGGGCGGCAATGGCCACGGCTTCGGCGGCGCGGCCCGAAATGGCGGCAACGTAGACCTGGTCGCCCGCCTGCAGCACGGTCTTGGGTTCGGGCAGGATGCCCGTTCCAAAGCGGATCAGGAACGCCACGCGGGCGCCGGTGGCCTGTTCCAGGTCGGTGGCGCGGCGGCCGACCCAGTCCTCGTGCAGCACCACCTGAGCGACCGCGACGGTGCCGGTGGGATCTCGCCATTTGGCGGTCTCGGTCTCCTGGGTGAGGGCGTTCAGCAGGCGATCGGTGGTCCACGGCACGGTGGCGATCGTCGGAATGCCCAGCCGTTCGTAGACTTCCGCGCGCTTGGCGTCGTAAATCCGCGCCACCACCCGGCGCACCCCGAACGTCTCCCGGGCAAGGCGCGCCGAGATGATGTTCGAGTTGTCGCCGGAGGACACCGCGGCGAACGCGTCGGCCCCTTCGATGCCCGCCCGCAGCAGTACGTCGCGGTCGAAACCCTGGCCGAGCACCCGGTCGCCGTCGAACTCGGGGCTGAGCCGGTTGAATGCGGCGCTGTCGCGATCGATGACCGCCACGTCATGGCCGATTCGCGACAGCCCGTCTGCCAGCGAGGAACCGACCCGGCCGCAGCCCATCACAACCACCTTCACTGGGAGGTCCTTTCGGTTGTGTCCTGCGCCTGGCACGGATTGTCGGCAACCTCCGTTGGCGTGCCGATTTCGGTCGCGGCGATCCTCCTGCGGGAGTCTCGCCAAGGGAACGCTACCGCCAAACCCGCGTGGGCTTACTCTTGGCTCTCGTGTCCAAACTTTCAACCGCTGCACGCCGCTTGCTTATCGGGCGGCCGTTTCGCAGCGACCGGCTGGCCCACACGCTACTGCCCAAGCGGATCGCTCTGCCGGTGTTCGCCTCAGACGCGTTGTCGTCGGTGGCCTATGCCCCCGAAGAGATCTTCCTCATGCTGTCGATCGGCGGTCTGGCGGCCTATGCGCTCGCGCCGTGGATCGGGCTCGCGGTGGCCGCGGTCATGTTGGTGGTCGTCGCCAGCTACCGGCAGAACGTGCACGCCTACCCCTCCGGCGGCGGTGACTACGAGGTGGTCACCACCAATCTCGGTCCCAACGCCGGGCTGACGGTCGCCAGCGCCCTGATGGTGGATTACGTTCTCACGGTTGCCGTCTCCACCGCGTCGGCGATGTCGAACATCGGCTCGGCGGTGCCGATCGTGGCCCACCACAAAGTATCGTTCTGCGTGGGCGCGATCCTGCTGGTGACGGCGATGAATCTGCGCGGGGTCCGCGAATCCGGGTTGGCCTTCGCCATCCCGACCTACGGTTTCATCATCGGCGTCACCGGCATGATCGGCTGGGGCCTGTTCCGGATCTTCGTGCTGGGAAACCCGCTGAAAGCTGAGTCCGCCGGATTCCAGATGCACTCCGAACACGGAACAATCCTCGGCTTCGCGCTGGTGTTCCTGATGGCGCGGGCGTTCTCTTCGGGTTGTGCGGCGCTGACTGGTGTCGAGGCCATCAGCAACGGCGTACCCGCCTTCGAAAAGCCCAAGTCGAAGAACGCGGCCACCACGCTGCTGATGCTGGGCGCCATCGCGGTCACCCTGCTGATGGGCATCATCGTGCTGGCCAAGAAGATCGGAGTGCAGCTGGTCAGCGACCCGGCCACGCAGCTGGCCGGAGCGCCGGCCGGCTACTACCAGAAGACTTTGGTCACCCAGCTCGCCGAGACCGTCTTCGGCAACTTCCACATCGGATTCGTACTGATCACCGCGGTGACCGCGCTCATATTGGTGCTGGCCGCCAATACCGCTTTCAATGGGTTCCCGGTGCTCGGTTCGGTGCTGGCACAGCACAGTTACCTGCCTCGCCAGTTCCACACTCGCGGCGACCGACTGGCCTTCTCCAATGGAATCGGGTTTCTCACGGCGTCGGCGCTGTTGGCGATCATCGCGTTTCGCGCCGAGTTGAGTGCCCTGATCCAGCTCTACATCGTCGGGGTGTTCATTTCGTTCACACTGAGTCAGATCGGGATGGTGCGGCACTGGACCAGGCTGCTGCGCACCGAAACCGAACCGGCGGCACGACGGCGAATGCATCGTTCGCGGATCGTCAACACCGTCGGGTTCCTCGCGACCGGCGCCGTGCTGATGGTCGTGATGGTCACCAAGTTCCTGGCCGGCGCGTGGATCGCGATCGTCGCCATGGCGTTGCTGTTCATGCTCATGAAGCTCATTCGCCGCCACTACGACGGCGTCACCCGCGAGTTGGCCGAACAGGCCGCCGAGCACGGCAACGAGATCGTGCTGCCCAGCCGCAATCACGCCATGGTGCTGGTTTCCAAGCTGCACCTGCCCACGTTGCGGGCCCTGGCCTATGCGCGCGCGACCCGGCCCGATGTGCTCGAGGCCGTCACGGTGAGCGTCGACGACGCCGAAACCCGCGAGCTGGTGCACGAGTGGGAAGAAAGCGATATCAGCGTGCCGCTCAAGGTGATTGCTTCCCCCTACCGGGAAATCACCCGCCCAGTACTCGATTACGTCAAACGGGTTAGCAGGGAATCAACGCGCACCGTGGTGACCGTGTTCATTCCGGAGTACGTGGTCGGCCGCTGGTGGGAACAGTTGCTGCACAACCAAAGTGCGCTGCGACTCAAGGGCCGGCTGCTGTTCATGCCGGGTGTGATGGTGACCTCGGTGCCCTGGCAGCTGACGTCCTCGGAGCGGATCAAGGCATTGCAGCCACAATCGGCTCCCGGCGACGCGCGACGGGGCATTTTCGATTGAACGACGAATCCGCTTGCGGGGAGCTGATTCTGGTCACCGAAGCCCCCGCCAACGGGGGCAGTTGCATCGCGCATCATGAGGGCCGGGTGGTATTCGTCCGTTATGCGTTGCCGGGGGAACGGGTCCGGGCGCGCGTGACAGCACAGCGCGGATCGTATTGGCACGCAGAGGTTGTCGAGGTCCTCGAGGAGTCGGCGGACCGCACGGACTCGTTGTGTCCGATTGCCGGCGTGGGCGGCGCCGGATGCTGCGATTTGGCGTTCGTCGTTCCTGCGGCGGCACGTGCCCTCAAGGGGCAGGTGGTGGCCAACCAGCTCGGCCGGCTCGGCGGGCACAGCTGGTCGGGCGAGGCCGAGACGCTGTCGGACGCCGGTTCGACCGGGTGGCGCACCCGTGTCCGGCTCGACGTCGGATCGGACCGCCGCCCCGGCTTCCACCGCTACCACAGCGACGAGTTGGTCACCGATCTGCGCTGCGCTCAGTTGCCAGCCGGGATGTGCGAGGGGCTGGGCGGGCCCGATTGGCCGACTGGTGCCCAGGTGCACGTCGTCGTCGATGACGTGGGTGAACGCCACGTGCTGCGCACGGTGCGGCAGGGTAAGCGCGCGACCTCGACGGTGATCGAGGGCAACTATCATGCGCTGCAACGGGTGGGCGCCCGTTGCTGGCGCGTGCCGGTGACGGCGTTCTGGCAGTCGCACCGCGATGCCGCGCCCGTATACAGCGGGCTGGTCGGCGACTGGGCGCAACCCGGATCCGGCGCGACGGCCTGGGATCTGTACGGCGGTGTGGGGGTGTTCGCGGCGGTACTCGGTGCAGCCGTGGGGGAGTCGGGCCGGGTACTGTCCGTCGACACCTCGCGGGGTGCGACGGGCGCGGCGCGTGCCTCCCTCGCCGACCTGCCGCAGGTCGAGGTCGCCACCGATTCGGTGCGCCGCGTGCTGGCAGCACAGCACACCAGCGCCGATGTCGCCGTACTCGATCCGCCGCGCACGGGTGCCGGTCGCGAGGTGATTGATCTGCTGGCCGCCGCCCGCGTGCCTCGGCTGATTCACATTGGTTGTGAGGCAGCGTCTTTCGCACGTGACATCGGTTTGTACCGGAGTCACGGCTACGCCGTTGAGCGGCTCAGGGTGTTCGATGCCTTCCCGCTGACCCATCACGTGGAGTGTGTCGCCTTGCTGAGCCGTTAGTCCGGGAGTGATGGCGCGACAGGCTAGACTCCGTCGCGGTGTGCCGGGAAGTCTGGTCGGCGATTTCTCTGTCGATCGATCGGACGGCCTGAAAGGCGGCTCCCGTGAACGAGACTGCCCGCTATGCACTGATCGTCCTGTTCTGTAGCGCCGTCGGTTTGATGGCGGTGCTGGCCAACCGGCTCACCGAGCGGGTGAAGGTCCCGGTTGCCTTGTTGGTCCTGGTCGGAGCCGCCCTGGCGGTGCACCTGGTGCCTGTGGTGCAGCCACCGTCGGAGCGGACGGTGGAGCGGGTGCTCACCATCGCGCTGGTACTGGTGCTGTTCGACGGCGGTATGCACATCGGGCCGGCGCGCTTCCGCGCAGCAGCCATCCCGATCCTGTCGGTCGGCGTCGTCGGGACCGGCCTGGTCGCTGCGGGCGCCGCGGTGCTGTTGCACTACGCCTGCGGACTCAGCTGGTATCTGGCGGTTCTGGTGGCAACGGCGGTAGCGCCCACCGATCCGGCCGTTGTCTTCTCAGTCCTGGGAAAACGCGAAATCGCCGGCCGCAGCAGCACGATTCTCGAGGGCGAATCCGGTACCAACGATCCGGTCGGCATCTCGTTGATGGCCGGCCTGGTCGCGGCCGGCGGACTGGGCGCGGCCGGATTTCTCAGTGTGGGAACACAATTCGTGCTGCAAATGGTCATCGGTGCGGTGGTCGGGGCGCTCGGCGGCCGGGCCCTGCTGGTGTTCATGCGCCGGGTGGCCTTGCCGAGTGAAGGCCTCTACGCGCTGCGAACGCTGGCTTCGTGCCTGATGCTGTACGGCTTGGCCACGCTGGCGCACGGCTCGGGGTTTCTGGCGGTGTTCGTCGCCGGAATAGTGATCGGGGATGCGCGCGCGCCCTACAAACCCGAAATCAAGCGGTTTCATGCCGCGCTGAGCGGTCTGGCTGAGATCGTCGCTTTCGCCGTTCTTGGCCTGACCGTCGACCTGCGCGTGCTCGTCCACCCGGACGTGTGGATCCCCGGGCTGGTTCTGGGCGTTGCGACGACACTGCTGATCCGTCCGTTGGCGGTGGGCGCCTGCCTGGTCGGCGTGCGATTGGAGCGCAACGAGCGCGTTTTCATCCTGTACGCAGGCCTCAAGGGCGCGGTGCCGATCCTGCTCGGAGAGTTCCTGCGCGCCGCCCACGTCCCCGAGGCCGAACGTCTGTACGGCATCGTGGTGGTGGTCGTCGTCTTCTCCGTCCTGGTGCAGGGCAGCTCGGTGCCCGGCGTCGCCAAACTGTTGCACCTGCCCATGCGAACGTTGGAAACCCAGCCTTGGGAGATCGGGGTGCGGCTCGCCGACGAACCGCACGGGGTCCATCGCTTCAGCGTCGCCGCCGGGTCCGAGGCCCAGGGGTGCACGGTCGAGGGCCTCGGGGATCGCGTCGGCGACATCTGGGTGAGCATCGTGGTCCGCACCACCGGTCTGGTGCCGGTGCGCGGCGACACCGAACTTCAAGCCGGCGACGAGGTCGTCGTCCTGGCCGATCCCGAACTTCACGACACGCTCGCCGAAATTTTCGGCGACTCGTAGGCTCATCGGTCGCCATCGCATGCGCTGCCGCGCTTGCGGTAGCTGCGTACACTGACGAGATGCTGGAACAGATCCGCGGGCCCGCCGATCTGCAGCACCTTTCCCAACAGCAGCTCGGCGAATTGGCGCACGAAATCCGCGAGTTTCTGATCCACAAGGTCGCTGCCACCGGGGGACACCTTGGCCCGAATCTCGGCGTCGTCGAACTGACACTCGCGTTGCACCGGGTGTTTGATTCCCCCTACGACCCGATCATCTTCGACACCGGTCACCAGGCCTACGTGCACAAGATGCTGACCGGGCGCGCCCATGACTTTGAGACACTGCGCAAGAAGGGCGGCCTGTCGGGGTATCCGTCGCGCGCCGAGAGTGAGCACGACTGGGTGGAGTCCAGTCATGCCAGCGCGGCGCTGTCGTATGCCGACGGCCTGGCCAAGGCGTTCGAGCTCACCGGCTACCGCAACCGGCATGTGGTCGCGGTGGTCGGCGACGGCGCACTCACCGGCGGCATGTGCTGGGAGGCGCTGAACAACATCGCCGGGTCGCGCCGGCCGGTGGTCATCGTCGTCAACGACAACGGGCGCAGCTATGCGCCGACGATCGGGGGCGTGGCCGATCACCTGGCCAAGCTGCGGCTGCAGCCGGCGTACGAACGATTCCTGGAGCGTGGCCGCAACGCGATGCAGGCGGTGCCGGTGGTCGGCGAGGCCGCCTACCACGTCATGCACAGCGTCAAGGCCGGCATCAAAGACTCCCTGTCGCCGCAATTGATGTTCACCGACCTCGGTCTGAAGTACGTCGGGCCGGTCGACGGCCACGACGAGCGGGCGGTCGAGGTGGCACTGCGCAGTGCGCGCGGCTTCGGCGCTCCGGTGATCGTGCACGTCGTCACCCGCAAGGGCATGGGGTACGGCCCGGCCGAGGCCGACGAGGCCGAACAGATGCATTCCACGGTGCCGATCGACCCGATCACCGGCGTGGCCACCAAGGTGGCGGGCCCGGGTTGGACGTCGACGTTCGCCGAAGCGCTGATCGACATCGGCCGCAAACGGCGCGACATCGTGGCGATCACCGCGGCGATGCCCGGCCCCACCGGGCTGGCGGCGTTCGGCGAGGCGTTCCCGGACCGCCTCTTCGACGTCGGCATCGCCGAGCAGCATGCCTTGACCTCGGCTGCCGGGCTGGCGATGGGCGGCATGCACCCCGTGGTCGCGATCTACTCGACGTTCCTGAACCGTGCGTTCGACCAGATCATGATGGACGTGGCCCTGCACAAGCTGCCCGTCACCATGGTTCTCGACCGGGCCGGCATCACCGGCAACGACGGTCCCAGCCACAACGGCATGTGGGACCTGTCGATTCTGGGCGTGGTGCCCGGCATCCGGGTGGCCGCTCCCCGCGACGGCACCCGACTGCGCGAGGAACTCGGCGAGGCGCTCGATATCAACGATGGGCCGACGGCCATCCGGTTCCCCAAAGGTGATGTGGGCGAAGACATTCCGGCTCTCGAGCGGCGTGACGGCGTTGACGTGCTGGCGGTGCCGGCCGGTGGATTGAACACCGACGTGCTGTTGGTGGCGGTCGGCGCGTTCGCGTCGATGGGGTTGGCGGTCGCCAAGCGGCTGCACAACCAGGGGATCGGTGTGACGGTGGTCGACCCGCGCTGGGTGTTGCCGGTGCCCCTTGCGCTGCGCGACATGGCGATGCAGCACAAGCTTCTGGTCACGGTGGAGGACAACGGGATGGCCGGCGGCGTCGGTTCGGCGGTATCGGCGGCGCTGCGTGCTGCCGAGATCGACATCCCCTGCCGCGATGTCGGACTGCCCCAAGAATTCTACGAGCACGCATCCCGGGGTGAGGTACTGGCCGAATTGGGGCTCACCGACCAGGATGTGGCTCGCCGCATCACGGGGTGGGTCGCGGCGCTGGGGACTTCGCCGGTCGAGCAGTCCGAGATCAGCGAGCAGCTGGATTAGTCGGGTTCCGCGCCGGGCTGCGGCGCACGCACCACCGCCGCGGCCAGAACGGGCACGACAAGTTCGCGTTGCCAAGGCCGGGCCTGCCCGGCCAGCAGGTACTCACCGGTGATGGCCAACGGATCGTCGCCGCCCGCGGTCAGCGCGTCCCACTCCCAGCACAGCCTGCGTACCAGCTCCGGGGAGACGAGGTTCTCGGTCGGGATTCCCACCCGCTGCGACAGGTCGGCGAGCGCGGCGCGGGCGAGTTCCAGTCGGGCGGCCGCGTCGGGTTTGCGTCTGCTCCACCGCGACGGTGGAGGCGGTCCCACCGTCTGCTCCGAGACCTGTGGCAGGTCCTGATTCTGCCGGGCAGTCTCCAACGCCGACAACCACATCGGCGCGCTGCGGCGCTGATTGCGTCCACTGAACACGGGCAGCGCCACCAACTCTTCGACCGATGTCGGATCGGCGAGCGCGGCGTCGATGATGGCCGAATCGGGCAGTATCCGGCGCGGCGCGATGTCTCGGCGCTGCGCAATCCGGTCGCGGGTGGTCCACAGCTCACGGACCGCGGCCAGCGCCCGGCGGTCTTGCACCCGGTGGATGCCCGACGTCCGGCGCCACCGGTCCCGCCGCGTGGGTGTGCCGGCCGCGCGCTCCTCCAATGTCCTCAGATGCTCGAATTCCTGTGCAGCCCAATCAGTTTTGCCTTGATCGGCCAGAATCTGGGCGACCGCGACGCGTAGTTCGATGAGTAATTCCACATCGAGCGCGGCATAGTTGAGCCACGCCGAGGGCAACGGACGCTTGGACCAGTCGGCGGCACCGTGCCCCTTGGCCAGGCCCTGGCCCAGCAGCCGCTCGACCATCGCCGCCAGATTGACCCGGTCGAAACCGGCCAGCCGTCCCGCCAGTTCGGTGTCATACAGGGCCGGGGGACGCATGCCGACCTCGGCCAGGCACGGCAGGTCCTGGTCGGCGGAGTGCAGGATCCATTCGTCCTGGCCGAGCACTTCGGCAACAGGCTGCAACACCGCCAGCGGATCGCCGCCGTGGCTGACCGGGTCGATCAGCACGGTGCCGGCGCCGGACCGCCGGATCTGGATCAGGTAGGCCCGGTTGGAGTAACGGAAGCCGGAAGCACGTTCGGCGTCCACGGCGAACGGACCGCGTCCGCGGTCGAGCTGCTCGGCCGCCGAGGCGATGTCGCGCGCGGATACCGACAGATGCGGTACGCCGTTGGCCGGGGACAAGAGCAGCGGAACTTCGGGCTCCGTGCTGCCCGGCGGATCGGTCTCCGCCGGAGACGGGTCGGGGCACATGTCAGGCGCGTGAGTGTGAACTCAGGTCGGTGACACCCGCCGGCGGCAGACCCGCGGCGTGCTCGAGAACATCGCAGAACGCTTCGACGTGACTGCCCACATCCGGGGTGGTTGCCGTCCACGACGCCCGCAGTTCCAGCTGGTGGGCACGCGGCGGGCCGGAGATGTCGCCGTAGCGCACCGACGTGGTCGCGGTGACGGTCCCGCCCAGCGCGGTCATGTGCTGGGTGTGCGCGTCCAGCGCCTCGACCAGCCAACTCCACGCCACTTCGGGCAACAGCGGGTCGATGGCCTCGTGCGAGTCCAGATCCGCCTGAATGTAGGCGACCAGCCGGATGGTGCCGTCCCAGGCGTCCGAACCGTCCGGGTCGTAAAGCAGGATCAGCCGGCCGAAGGCGTCGCCCTCGGACCGCTCGGGGACGATCTCGAGATCCGGGTGTTTGACCTCGGCGCCGAGTGCGTAGCTGAAGGGTGCCAGTCGCTGCGGCGGACGTATGGGGCCCAGCTCGATCTCCGGTCGCACCGTGACACCGTTCATCGCCGCGACCGCTGCGCGGAACGGTTCGGGTTCGACGGCTGAGGTCACGAGCGCCACTTGCCCCCGCGAGCCGGTGGTGCATCCACCTCAAAGCTCGGGGTCAGATCGTCGTCGGCGCGTCTCACAGCCTTCGACGGTAGACCTATCCGCTGACGCGCGTGCACAGGCGCGCCGAACAGGGCTCAGCCCGGCGGAGGGCCGTCGAACCGGGCGGGGCGCTTCTCACGGTGCGCGGCCAGCCCTTCGCGCACGTCGGGGCCGGTGAAGCCGATGAATTCCAGACCGAGGGACGTTTCGAACGCGGGCGCGAACATGCGGTACCAGTGGTTGAGACTGTGTTTGGTCCATCGGATCGCGTGCTGTGCGCCGGCCGCGAGTTGGCCGGCGAGTTTCGTCGCGGTGGCCAGCACCTCGTCGTCGTCGACGCAGGTCGAGACCAGTCCGATCCGTTCGGCTTCTTCGCCGGAGAGCGTCTCGCAGGTCAGCAGGTAGTACTTGGCCTTGGCCATGCCGACGAGCAGCGGCCAGCAGATCGCGGCGTGATCGCCGGCGGCCACGCCCAGCTTGGTGTGCCCGTCGATGATCTTCGCCGTCCGGCCGGCCACCGAGATGTCGGCGAGCAACGCCACCACCAGTCCGGCGCCGACCGCCGGTCCCCGGATTGCCGACACCACGGGCTTGTCGAAGTTGACCAGGTTGAGCACCAGGTCGCGGGCCTCCCGCATGATCCGGATCCGGCCCTCGTAGTCGCCGATCGTTTCGTCGATCAGGTCGAAGCTGCCTCCAGAGGAGAACGCCTTGCCTTCGCCGCGGACCAGGACCACCTTGACTTCGGGGTCGCGATTGATCACCGGCCAGATATCGGCCAGGTCGCCGTGCATCTGCGGTCCGACCGAGTTCAGTCCGGGCGCATCCAGTACCAGGTTCAGTAGTCCGTTGTCGCCGCGTTCGCAGCGCAGGCTGGGAAAGTCGTCATAAGTTGCGGGCATCCCGGCTGATGTTACGCAGCGCCGGTGCCGGCACCCCCTTCTGGCAGCATTGAGCCTGATGAACACAACCCGTCGCGATCTCCCTCAGTCGCCGTACCTCGCCGCGGTCGCCGGTCGTAAACCCGGCCGGGTACCGGTGTGGTTCATGCGACAGGCCGGCCGCTCGCTGCCCGAATACCGGGCCCTGCGCAAGAACCACAGCATGCTGGCCGCCTGCTTCGAGCCCGAGGTCGCGTGCGAGATCACCCTGCAGCCGGTTCGCCGCTACGGGGTCGACGCAGCGATCCTGTTCTCCGATATCGTGGTGCCGCTGCGCGCGGCCGGGGTTGATCTGGACATCGTCCCCGACGTGGGCCCGGTGATCGCCGACCCGATCCGCACCGCCGCCGACATCGACGCCATGAAACCCCTTGACCTGCAAGCGGTTCAGCCGGTGCTGGACACGGTCGAGATGTTGGTGGGCGCACTTGATGACGTGCCGCTGATCGGTTTCGCCGGGGCGCCGTTCACGCTGGCCTCCTACCTCGTCGAGGGTGGGCCGAGCCGCAATCACGCGCGTACCAAGGCGATGATGCTGGCCGAGACGGCCAACTGGCACGCGTTGCTGACCAAACTGGCCGACCTCACCATTGCATTTCTGCGCGGCCAGATCGAGGCCGGAGTGGATGCGATCCAGATGTTCGATTCGTGGGCGGGGACGCTGTCGCTGGCCGACTACCGGCGGTACGTTCTGCCGCACAGCCTCCGGGTCTTTGCCGCGCTGGCCGAATACGCGGTGCCGATGACACATTTCGGTGTCGGTACCGCCGAACTGCTGGGGGCGATGTCGGAGGCGGTGCAGCCAGGGGCGGCCCGGGTGGTCGGCGTCGACTGGCGGACCTCGCTGACCGACGCGGCGGGCCGGGTCGCGCCCGGCACCGCGCTACAAGGAAACCTGGACCCGGTGGTGGTGCTGGCCGGTTGGGAGGTTGCCGAACGCGCCGCACGTGCCGTCGTCGACGACGGGCGCCGCGCCGTCGACGCCGGGGCCGCAGGGCACGTCTTCAACCTCGGGCACGGGGTGTTGCCGGAAACCGATCCGGGCGTGCTGAGCGATCTGGTGGCGCTGGTTCACTCACTATGACCGGCTCGTATTGCGTTGTCGGCGGCGGAGTTTCGGGCTTGGTGGCGGCGTACCGGCTGCGGGTCGCGGTTGGCGGCGACGCCACGATTACCTTGTTCGATCCGGCCGATCGCCTCGGCGGCATCCTGCGCACCGAGGTGGTCGGTGGTCAGCCCATGGACCTCGGTGCCGAAGCGTTCGTGCTGCGCCGGCCCGAGATGCCGGCGCTGCTGGCGGAGCTGGGGCTCTCGGATCGTCAACGGGCCACGACCGGGGTGCGCCCGCTGATCTACAGCGGCCGGCAGCTGCACCCACTGCCGTCGGACACGGTGGCCGGAATCCCGTCCTCGGCGGCCTCGATGAGCGGGCTGGTCGATGACGACACGCTGGCGCGTATCGAGGCGGAGCCCGGGCGGCCCCTGCACTGGACTCCGGGAAGTGATCCCTCGGTGGCGGAGCTGGTGGCCGACCGGTTCGGTGAGCAGGTGGTGACCCGTTCGGTGGAGCCGCTGCTGACCGGGGTGTATGCGGGCTCGGCGGCGACGATCGGGTTGCGGTCGGCGGTGCCCGGCGTGGCGGCGGTGCTGGACCGCGGCGCTACCAGCCTCACCGACGCGGTGTTGCACTGCTTGCCCCCAACCGGTGGTGGACCGGTGTTCGGCTCGGTGCAGGGGGGCTATCAGGTGCTGCTCGACGAGCTCGTCGCCCGCAGCGGAGTTCGATGGGTGCACGCGGGAATTCGGGCGCTGGAACCCGGCTGGACGCTGCACGACGACACCGGTGCCAGTTGGCGGGCCGACGCGGTGATCATGGCCGTCCCGGCGGCACAGCTGGCCCGCCTGGTGCAGACGATCGCGCCGCGCGCGGCGGTCGCCGCGGGGCGGGTCGCGACGGCGTCGGCGGCGGTGGTGGCGCTCGCGGTGCCGGCCGACACCGCTTTCCCGCAGTCCTCGGGTGTGCTGGTAGCCAGCGGAGAACCGTTGCACGCCAAGGCGATCACGCTGTCGTCCCGCAAATGGGGCGGCGGTGACGACGTACAGCTGGTGCGGCTGTCCTATGGGCGGTTCGGCGACGACATCGCAGCCCAGACACCAGATGAGGAGCTGCTGGCGTGGGCGCGCAGAGACCTCGCCGACGTGTTCGGACTGACTGTCGACCCGGTCGACGCCTGCATACGGCGCTGGATCGACTCGATGCCGCAGTACGGCCCCGGCCACGCGGAGCTGGTTGCCGAGCTGCGCGACGGCCTGCCCCCGACGCTGGGCGTGGCGGGCAGCTACCTCGACGGGATCGGCGTGCCCGCCTGCGTCGGGGCAGCCGGGCGGGCGGTCACTGCACTGGTGGCACCATAGGGGCATGGCACGCCTCGATTTCGACGCCCTCAACGCAACCATTCGCTATCTGATGTTCTCGGTGTTCTCGGTGCGGCCCGGTGAGCTGGGCGAGCAACGCGACGCCCTCATCGACGAGACCGCCACCTTCCTCAAGCAGCAGGAAGACGCCGGCGTGGTGGTTCGTGGCCTCTACGACGTGGCCGGCCTGCGCGCCGACGCGGACTTCATGATCTGGACACACGCCGACCGGATCGAGGCGTTGCAGGCGACCTATGCCGACTTCCGGCGCACCACCACCCTGGGCCGGGCGAGCACGCCGGTATGGAGCAGCGTGGCGCTGCACCGGCCGGCCGAGTTCAACAAGAGTCACATCCCGGCCTTCCTGGCCGGCGAGGAACCGGGGAACTACATCTGCGTGTATCCCTTTGTGCGGTCCTACGAGTGGTATCTGCTGCCGGACGCAGAACGTCGCCGGATGCTCGCCGAGCACGGCATGGCCGCCCGCGAGTACAAAGATGTCCGCGCCAATACGGTGCCGGCGTTCGCACTCGGTGACTACGAATGGATTCTGGCGTTCGAGGCGCCCGAGCTGTACCGGATCGTCGACCTGATGCGGGAGCTGCGGGCCACCGATGCGCGGCGGCACACCCGTGAGGAGACACCGTTCTTCACCGGCCCGAGGGTTGCGGTCGAGCAACTGATCAACGCGCTGCCGTGACCGGGACGCCTCTCGACCCGACCGATCCCACCCGCTTCGAGGACAGATACCGCGACGATCGGGTCGCGCACGGCCTGCCCGCGGCGACGCCGTGGGACATCGGCGGCCCGCAGCCTGTGGTGCAGCAACTCGTTGCTCTGGGCGCGGTGAAAGGCGAGGTACTCGACCCGGGAACGGGACCCGGACATCACGCGATTTACTATGCGTCGCAGGGACTTTCGGCGACCGGGATCGACGGTTCGGCGACCGCGATCGAGCGGGCCCGGGACAATGCCCGCAGAGCCGGGGTTTCGGTGGATTTCCGGGTAGCGGACGCCACCAAGCTGGAGGGACTGCACAACCGTTTCGACACCGTGGTGGACTGCGCGTTCTTCCACACGTTCAGCAGCGCGCCCGAGTTGCAGAAGTCCTATGTGCAGGCGCTGCACCGGGCCACCAGACCGGGGGCGCGGCTGTTCATGCTCGAGTTCGGTGAGCACGATGTCAACGGCTTCACGATGGTGCGGTCAGTTCCCGAAGATGCTTTCCGGCAAGCACTTCCGTCGGGTGGCTGGCGGATCGACTACCTGGGGACGACTACCTACCAGGTGAATCTGAGCGCCGAATCGATCGAGATGATGGGTGCGCGCAGCCCCGAGGTGGCCGGTGAGATAGAGGCGCTTCTGCAGCGGTTCCGTGCAATGGAGCCGTGGCTGGTCAACGGCCGCGTGCACGCGCCGTTCTGGGAAGTGCATGCGACCCGCGTGGACTGACGCAACCGCCCCTGGTCAACCGCTACGGCGGGCCATCGGCCCCGTGCTTGCCGAACAGCACTCCGCCGGCACCGCCGGCTCCGCCCACACCACCCTGGGCGGCGCCGGCACCGGCTCCGCCGTTGCCGCCGTTGCCGATCAGGTTGGCGTTGCCGCCGGCGCCCCCGGCGCCGGAGCCGATCGGTGCGAAGAAGCCCGCGGGTATGGTCCCCGCGTTGCCGCCGTGGCCGCCGTTGCCGTAGATCAACCCGCCTTGTCCGCCGATACCGCCGTTACTGGGCACGATCACAGCACTGCCACCGCCCGGTTCGCCGGTGTTGCCGCCGTCGCCACCATTGCCTCCGTCGCCGAACAGGAACCCGGCCAAACCGCCGTCGCCGGCGGCACCGGCGGCACCGGTCCCGCCTCCGCTGGTCCCGCCTTCACCGGAATCCCCGCTGCTTCCGCCGTGGCCGCCGCCGCCGCCATTGCCGATCAGCCCGCCGGCGCCCCCGCCACTGCCCGCCCAGCCGCCAGCACCGCCGGCGCCGTTGACGGCGCCCACTGAACCGATGGCGTTTCCGCCGCTCCCACCACTGCCACCGGAACCGCCACGGCCACCGTGACCCAAGATGAGACCGCCGTCACCGCCGGAACCGCCGAAACTGCCGGCACCGCCCTGGCCGCCGGCGGTGTTGTCGCCGTTCACGGATTGACCGGCCCCGCCAAATCCGCCGTTGCCCCCGGCTCCACCATTGCCGAACAGACCAGCCCTGCCGCCGTTACCGGCTACGCCGCCGAATCCACCGTTAGCGCCTCGGACGACGCCGGCGCCAGTCATGAAGGAGCCACCGTTACCGCTGTCCCCGCCTGCTCCGCCATTGCCGTACACCCAACCGCCGTGACCACCATTGCCACCGTTGCCGGCGATGCCGGCGTTGCCGCCGCTCAGTCCCGAGGTAATGGAACCGGCCGCGGCCCCGCCGTTGCCGCCGACACCGCCTACGCCGCCGCGGCCGAACAATGACCCGGCTGAACCGCCGGCACCACCACTGCCGCCCGCGCCGCCCGCGTTGGACGGGATGACGCCCTGCCCGCCGTCGCCGCCTGAGCCGCCGTTGCCGCCGTTGCCGAATATCCAGCCGCCGGAGCCACCGCCGCCTCCGCTACCGCCCGCTTGGCCGGATTGGCCGGTCGACCCCACCGTGCCCACGCCGCCGTCGCCACCGTGCCCGCCGAGGCCGACCAACCAGCCTCCGACGCCGCCGTCGCCGCCGGACGCGCCGGGACTCCCGCCGCCTCCGGCGCCGCCGCTGCCGCCGGCGCCGAGCAACCAGCCGGCATCGCCGCCATCTCCGCCCGGTGCGCCGGGGCCTGTGATAGAGCCGCCCGCGCCTCCGTCACCACCGTGCCCGCCGATGCCGAACAAAAAGCCACCGGCGCCACCTCTACCACCCGGCGCGCCGGCCCCGTCGAGGCCGCCCGAGGATCCCGCACCGCCGGCACCGCCGACGCCGACCAGCCCGCCGGCGGCGCCTCCCTTTCCGCCCGGCCCGCCTACGCCACCGTCGCCGCCGGAGCCCACCAGAAAACCACCGGCGCCACCGTCGCCACCGCGCGCGCCACTGCTGTCGCCGCCGATCAGCAAGCCCGCGTCACCGCCTGTGCCACCACCACCGATCAGCCAACCCCCGGCACCACCGTTGCCACCGCTCTTGCCTGTTCCGCCGGTGCCTCCGCCGCCGCCGATACCGAACAATCCCGCTGATCCACCGTTGCCCCCGTTCTGGCCGACGCCGCCGGACCCGCCGTTGCCGCCGTTGCCTACCAGCCATCCGCCGGGACCGCCGTTTTCCCCAGTACCCGGGGCTCCGTTAGCGCCGTTGCCGATCAGCGGGCGTCCCGTCAGGGCCTGCACCGGCGCATTCACCAATTCCCCAAGCTGTTGCAGGGGTGCGGCATTGGCCGTTTCGGCGGCGGCATACCAACCGGCGCCGGCGCTCAGGAGCCGTACCAATTGCTGATGGAACGACGCCGCCTCGGCGGCTAGACCTTGATATGCCTGTGCGTGAGCGCCGAAGAGCGCGGCCATCGCCGCCGACACCTCATCGGCAGCTGCGGCCACGATGCCCGTCGTCGGCGCCGAAGCGGCTGCTCGGGCCTGGTCGATCGCCGAGCCCAAGCCAGCCAGGTCGGTGGCCGCGGCCACCATGTACTCGGGTGTTGCACTGACAAACGACAAGTCAACCCTCCGACCCTTGACGCCGGGCGACGACGGAAACACAAACAAGGCCCGACTGCCTCAGGACCCGAGTGATGTTATCGCCGGCCGCCCGCGAAGCGGGCCGCTTCGACCAAACCCGCGGTGCACCGCCGGGAGCGCTCTAGCTTTCGTCCGGGACCAGCGTCAGTGAGATCGAGTTGATGCAGTAGCGCAGGTCGGTGGGCGTCGGGTAGCCCTCGCCGGCGAACACGTGGCCCAGGTGGCTGTGGCAGTTCGCGCACAGCACCTCGGTGCGGGTGGTGCCCATCGAGTGATCGGGGCGCAGCACCACCGCGTCGGAATTCGACGGGTCGAAGAACGACGGCCACCCGCAGTGCGATTCGAATTTCTCTGTGCTGCGGAACAATTCGGTACCGCAGGCCCGGCAGTTGTAGACGCCCTTGGTCTTGGTGTCGGTGTACCTGCCGACGAACGGTGGCTCGGTGCCGGCACGCCGCAATACGTCGAACTCCTGCGGATTGAGCTTCCTGCGCCACTCGTCGTCGGAGAGTTGCAGTTTTGGACGTGCGAGTTCGGTCATGACTCCACGCTAGCTCGCTCCCGCTCGGCGAGCAGCCACGCCGGATCGATCCCGTCGTCCAGGCGGTTCTCTGCCTTGGCGTCCAGGTAGCGGAAATAGAGCACGGTGAACGTCACGATCAGCACCAGCGACCAGCCGTAGGTGATCTTCAGGTATTCCAGCGCCCGTCCCCACCGCATCCAGTTGAACAACAGCCACCGGTCCAGGGTCATGAAACCGTAGATCCCCAGCCATGCCGGCCAGTTGCGGATCACCGAGTTCGGCAGCACGACGGTCATCAGGAACGGGAACAGCATCATCGAGTAGTAGCCCTGGGCCAGTGACATCACCAGCCACGACCACAGCATCAGCACCCCGGAGGACGTGGTGATCCAGAACAGCGGGTCGCGGGTGCGGTAGTAGCGATAGAGCAACCACAAAGCGCCGATGGCGATCCCGGTGAACAGCAACCGCAGCGCGATGATCAGCCAGAAGGGCAGGCCGAAGTACACGCCGTTGCCCTGGATCGAGCTGTTGAAGTAGTCACGGGTGCCCAGGATGTAGGGCAGCGTCCGGGTGAAGAAATCCATCGGGTGGGGCACCAACGGCAGCGCGGCCAGGTTGGCGACCAGCGGCACCAGGAACGCCATTGCCAGCGCCCGCCACTGGCGGTTGAGCAGCGGCAGCAGCAACAGCGGGCCCAGCAGCGGTTTGAGCACCAGTGTCAGCCCGATCGCCAGGCCTGCCCACCACTGGCGGCCGGCTCGGCCGTCGAGTAGCCACTGCAGGAACAGCACTTCCAGCAGCAGGATGCAGCCGTTGATGTTGGTGAAGACCAGCGTGTTCGTGACGGTCTCGGTGCAGAACATCGCCAGGATCAGGGCCGGCGCGGCCACCGAGGACAACGTGAAGTGGAACATTCGCAGCATCAGGTAGGCCGCGACCAGGATGGCGACGGTGTTGATCGAGATGAACAAATAACGCGACGGCGCAAAGGGCAGGTAGCCGAAAGGCGCCATCAGCAGGGTGCCGCCCGGCGGGTACAGGTAGTGCGGGTCGACGTAGTCGAAATGCTCGTTGTAGATGTCCCAGCCGTGCCGGAAATTCAACACCGCACGGTAGACCGGCTTGAAGTCGTCGGTGATGTTGCCGTTGGTGGTCAGCACGATGCTGCGATGCAGTACCGACAGGATGGCGGCCGGCCACAGCGCCGCCCGCAGGACGGACGCCGTGGTCGGCCGGCGGGGACGGAAAGCGGCCTGCACGGAGGCGCGTAAGCCGGTTCTGGTCGAGTCAGCTGCCGTCACCAGCGCACCGTACACCGGTGAGCCAGCCCAAGTCTCAGGCGGTCCGGCCGTGTTTATGCGGGGCAGAACGTGTCGGTGCCGGGCAGCTTGCCGCTGTCCAGATAGCCGACCAGCGGTGGAACCGCGCACGACGAGTAGATGCTGGCGCCGTGGCCGATGCCCTGCCACATCACCCGCTTGCTGGCGGAGTTCGCGTTGATGACGGTGGCCGCCGTGGCCGCGACGCCCTCGTTGCCCGCGATCGGGTCGTTCTGCACGCCCAGCAGCAGCACATCCACCTTCAGTTCCTTCGGTGCCTGCGGGGTCGAACCGGTGGGCCAGTGCACGCATTTCACCAGGTTCCGGGCGGCGACGGTGCCGAACTGTGGATAGAGCTTGGCCCAGGCGACCACCAGCTCGCGCACCCGGTCCGGGGTGGGGCGGTTGACCGCGTCGCTACAGGTGTTGACGAACTGGCCGTCGCTGTCCCGGATGCTTTCGGCGCGGTTGATGAGGTTGTTCAGCTGGTTCATGTCGCCGGAGCGGGCGGCCGCCAGCGCGTTGGCCAGGTTGGTGGTGTTGCCGACGCGGTCGCCGACGGGGAAGCCCAGCGCGGCGGTGATGGCGCCGGCGATCGATGCCACCGATGCGCCGCCCAGGCCTTGGCCGCTGCGCGCGCTGGTCAGCAGCGCGCTGACGGCGCCCTTGGGATCGGGACCGAGCGCACAGCTCATCGCCACGCACTGTGCCGCGAACGCATCCAACGCGGCCTGCTGACCTTTGACCTGTTGTTCGGCGGCGGCTTCGGCGCTGGCGCCGATGGCGACGGGCGAGTCGAGGATCAATCGGGCCACCTTGTCGGGACGAGATCCGGCGTAGGTCAGCGCCACCTGGGCGCCGTTGCCGATCCCGACGAGCGCGACCGCCGGCACATCCCAGATGTTGCGCAGCCGCTCGATGTCGGACGCCGCGTGGGTGTTGTCGTACGCCGAATCGCCAGGCGTGATGGCGTCGGTGCAGTTGGTGGTGGCGGTGTTGGAGATTTCCGAAAGGTTGGCCACCGGGTCGTCCCCGGTCTGGAACTGGGCCTGGTCGCGCATCTCGTCCCGGTCGAGGCGGTCGCGGCAGTCGATCGGGCTCGACATCCCGATGCCGCGGCGGTCGACGGCCACGATCGGGTGACTGTCCAGCACGTCGGTGCCCGCGTGGGACAGCCAGATCGGCAGCTGGGTGGAGGATGCGATGTCAGATCCGGTGGTGAAAACCAGGGGACCGGCATCCTTGGGAGTCTTGGGCGAGCGGGCGCGGACCACGCCGATGCTCAGCGACCCCGTCCCGCCGTTGACCGGGTCCAGGTCGGCGTCGAAAGTGGCGCAGTCCAGTTTGACCCCGGGGGCGCCGGGGACGCCGGCGTCGGCGTTGACCTTGGACGTGCAGTCGCGCCAGGACAGGTCGTTCTTCGGGGCTGCGATGGGCCCGGGGCCGCTGGGCGGCGGTTTCGGGGTGACTGCACCTTGCGGCCGGGCCCCGGAGTCTGTGGCGAAACGCGGATCGGCGCCGAACATCGGGATGCATCCGGCCAGCACGGTGCTGACCGCCAACAGGGTGGTGGCGGACGTGATGTGCCGTCGCATGCCGACCACAGTAGCGGGAACCGCCCGGCTGGGCTGGATGGTCCGGCTCCTCCTCCCGCCGCTGCACGGCGCGCATCGTCGCCAGGCTAAACCTTGACGTAGCGCGTGTACAGATAGCCGGCGTCATCGGTGAGAACGTGGGCGCGTCGCATCCGCGTGAGCATCTGGCCCGATCCAGCGGCGATCCGGTGCGCCTGTCCACCGACCACGAGCGGGGCGATCGTCAGGCACAGCTCGTCGAGCAGGTCGGCCTCGATGAACGCGCCGAGCAGCATCGGTCCGCCTTCGGTCAGCACGCAGCGCAGCCCGCGATCGGTCAGCGCGCTCACGATCGCGGCGATGTCAACCTCACCCGGATCGTCGGCTGAGCAGTCGATCACCTCGGCGGCCAGTCCGGCGACACGGCGCCGTGTCTCGTCGGCGGCCGCCGCGCAGGTGAGCACCAGCGGCCGCACTTCGGTGCGGGTGAAGACTCCGAGATCGTTGTCGAGGTGACCGGACTTGGTGACGATAGCCAGCGGCGGGACTTCGCTCTGGCCCCGCGCCTGCCGCTGTTGGCGCTGGCCGACGCTCAGTTGAGCACCCGAATAGCCCTCCGCACGCACCGTGCCCGCTCCCACCACGATCACGTCGGCGAGTTCGCGCATGACGACGAACACCGCCCGGTCGCCCGGACCGGCCAGTGCGCCGGACAGGCCCTCGACGGTGGCGCCGCCGTCCAGGCTGGTGATGAAGTTTGCCCGCACGCAGGTGCCCGCTGCGGGGTAGCCGTACAGCCTGGGCAAATCGCCGGTACCGAGTTCGAGCTGCGAGCCCAGCAGCGCCAGCGTTGTCTCGGCGGCCACACCGGACGCGATTCCGGCCTCGAAGTCGGGCATGTGCTCGATTGGAGCACGTCGCTACAGTGCCAGCATGCGCGGGTCTACGCCTTCGGCTGCGGTCGGCCATTTGGTGGATCGGCATCCGGCGGTGTCGCCGGAGCGGCTGATAGCCCAGCTGCGGCCACCGCCGACGTTCGCCGATGTGAGTTTCGCGAGCTATCGACCCGACCCGGCGGAACCGACTCAGGCTGCCGCGGTGGTGTCGTGCCAAGAGTTCTGCCGTCAAGCCGAGGAGCGACGGGCCGGCCGAAAGAAACTCTTTGGTCGCCGAGAGGTGTTGCCCGGTGTGGGTTTGTATCTGGACGGCGGGTTCGGGGTGGGCAAGACCCACCTGCTGGCGTCGGCGTACTACCGGCTGCCCGGAACGGGTCCCGGCACGACGGACACACCGAAGGCATTCGCGACCTTCGGTGAGCTCACCCAGCTGGCGGGTGTGTTCGGGTTTGCGGAGTGCATCGAGCTGCTGGCCGATTACACCGCGGTGTGCATCGACGAGTTCGAGCTGGACGATCCCGGTAACACCACACTGATCTCGCGAATGTTGTCGTCGCTGGTCGAGCGGGGCGTCTCGGTGGCTGCCACCTCCAATACGCTTCCCGAGCAGCTGGGCGAAGGGCGTTTCGCTGCGCAGGACTTCCTGCGCGAAATCAACACGCTGGCACAGATTTTCACGACGGTGAGAATTGAGGGCCCGGACTACCGGCACCGCGATCTGCCTCCGGCGCCGCCGCCGCTGTCAGATGACGAAGTCACCGCCCGCGCCGCCGAGGTCGCGGGGGCGACATTAGACGACTTCGACGCGTTGTGCGCGCATCTGGCCACCATGCATCCGTCGCGATACCTGACGTTGATCGAGGGGGTGACTGCGGTGTTCATGACCGGTGTGCACGCTCTCGAGGACCAGAACGTGGCACTGCGACTGGTCGCGCTGACCGACCGGCTCTATGACGCCGGCATTCCGGTGGTGGCGTCGGGGGCCAAGCTGGACACCATCTTCAGCGAGGAAATGCTGGCCGGGGGATACCGCAAGAAGTACTTGCGGGCCACCTCGCGGCTGCTGGCGCTGACTACCCGACCCCCCGGCTCATGACGTAATCGTCTTCCAGGTGTGGGCCGAGCCGAAACGTCCTGGTGCCGCTGACCGCAAATCCACACTTGGCGTAAAAGCATTGCGCGCGCAGGTTTTTCTGGTTGACACCCAACCAGATTCGGTGTGCTCCCCAATCGGCGGAGCGGGTGAGCGCGGCATCCATCAGCGCCCTGGCAACCCCGGTGCCGTGAAATTCGGTTTCTACATACAGCTTTGACAGTTCGACGTCGCCGTCCGCGCCGCGAATCAGCATGGCGTAAGCGATAATTCGGCCGCCGTGCCGCACGGTGAGAATCGCGCGCTGGGGATCGCTCAGGTAGTCGGTGAACCGGAGGGGTGAAAGCTGGGCGTCGATGAACGCGGCGACGTGCTCGGCTGCCACGGACGACGGGCACGCCAACGGAAAGGTCCGCGCGGCAAAGGCGGCCAACTCGTCGGCCGCAGTGGGAGTGGCGCTGGCTACCTCGTGCAGATCAGAGGTTCCACTGCGCGAGGTGCTCGCCGGTCTTGCGGTCCAGCAGCACGACCACCGACACCGGGTCGCGGTAGGCGTCCCAGTACACCCCGCCCCGGACCACCGCACCCTGCGGGGCGTTGCCGAGGGCGGCGTCGAGCCAGTCAGGTGCGTCACACGGTCGCGGCTTGTACGCGTCGGCGAACGGGGTGACGCCGTCGAAGCTGAAGTTGCTCGCCATGATGTAGGAGTTGGGCACCCGGACTGCGCGCACCACCACGTCGGCGCGGTTCACCGAGCTGTCCGGGAAGCTCTTGACCGGGACGCCGCTACGGGTGTAGCCGAAACCTGGTGGCGGGTCGACCGGTACGACGCTGGTGACGGTGACGTCGGCGACGTAGGTGCCGGTGTCCACCCGCAGCGTGTCGCCGATGTGGCCGATCGGGGCGTCGCCGGCACGCGCGCGGGGGAGGGCGTCGTCAACCGACAACACACCCGCCGCCGTGACCAGGACGGCGGACAGGACGATCAGCCAGCGGTGCATCGTTGCCTCCTGGGCTGCCTGTGTTCCGGACCCACTTTCTCGCATGATTACACACGCGGCTTGGTCGCGGGGAGGGTTGGTCCGCTCAGGTTTGGGCCTCGGTGGTTGCGGTAAGCGACTCGAGCGCGGTCACCAGATCCGCCTCGACGCGCTCCTTCTCGACGCGGGCCCGGTGCAACGGTCCGGTGCCGTCTTCGAGTTCGAGCAGTGCCAGCAACAGGTGTTCGGTGCCGATGTAGTTGTGGCCCAACCGAAGTGCCTCACGGAAGGTCAGTTCGAGCACCTTGCGAGCGGGGCCGCTGAAGGGGATCAGCGCGGGGGATTCGTCCTCGGCCGCGGGAAGCTGCACCGATTGGCGCAGGGCTTCGGTGTCGACCTTCTGCAGATGCAGCAATACGGTGGCCAGGGCGGCGGGATCTGCCAGCACACCGAGCAGTAGGTGGTCCGGGGTGATCTCGCCGTTGCGGGCCTCGTGGGCGGCATTCTGGGCGGCGACGACCGCGCCTCGTGCCCGGGGGGTGAACCGGCCGAAACCCTGCTCCGGGTCCAGGGTGGTGGCTTCGGCTTTCGGGACGAACCGCTTCTGGGCGGCCTGCTTGGTGACGCCCATGCTCTTGCCGATCTCCGTCCAGGAGGCGCCGGACCGGCGCGCCTGATCGACGAAGTGCCCGATCAGGTGGTCGGCGACCTCGCCGAGGTGCTCGGCGGCCAGGACGGCGTCGGTCAGTTGATCGAGGGCATCGCTGTGCACCGTCTTGATCGCGTTGATCAGTTCGTCGAGCCGCACGGGATGGGCGATCTGGATGGGTTCGGCCATAGCGTCAACGTTAGGTTGACGAAGTCTACGTTGTCAACTTTGGGTTGACGCCTGCGGCACGATTGTTCACTGTCCGTTCGCCGTCTCTCGAGATGCGCCCTGACCTCGGGTTTGGGAGAATCGCAGGGCTATGAGACTGCTTCCGTTAGCGGCCTGCGCCGCGGTTTTGGTCGGTTTCGCGGCGCCTGCGCACGCCGACGCCAACCAGGATCAGGCTTTCCTGGTTTCGCTGGGCGCGGCCGGCCTCACCTATAGGGACCCCGAGAGCGCGATCGCGGCCGGCAAGAAGGTGTGCGACATGGCCAACGAGGGCAAGACCGGCCTCGAGGTGGTCAAGGTGCTGCAGGACGGAAACCCGGGCTTGACCCAGGTGAACGCGGCCCGGTTCACCGCAATCTCCGCCGGCGTGTACTGCCCCTCGCAGCTGCCGCCCGCGCAGCCGGTGGCGGGTGGCGGCTGATCGTTGGTCGAGCGAAGTGGCCTGCGCCCCAGCGGGTCTGAATTTGGCTCGGCGCATCTTCGCCGGATAGTCGCCGCGTCGATGGCCGGCACGGTCGTCGAATGGTACGAGTTCTTCCTCTACGGCACAGCGGCGACGCTGGTATTCAACAAAGTGTTCTTCGCCCAGAGCGGCAATGACCTGGACGCTATTCTTGCCGCCTTCGTGACCTACGCTGTCGGCTTCGCGGCGCGCCCGTTCGGCGGCGTGGTCTTCGGCCAACTCGGTGATCGCTACGGGCGCAAGAAGTTACTGCAACTGAGTCTGCTGCTGGTGGGTGCGGCCACATTCCTTATGGGATGTCTTCCGACGTTCGGCCAAATCGGCTACTGGGCTCCGGCCCTGTTGGTGGCATTGCGTTTTATCCAGGGATTCGCGGTGGGCGGTGAGTGGGGCGGTGCGGTGCTGCTTGTCGCCGAGCACAGCCCCGACTCCAGCCGGGGCTTCTGGGCGAGCTGGCCGCAGGCCGGCGTGCCGGGCGGCAACATGCTGGCAACGGTGGCGCTGTTGGTGCTGACATCGACACTTTCGGACAAAGCTTTTCTCAGCTGGGGCTGGCGGGTGGCGTTTTGGATGTCGGCGCTTGTCGTCGTGGTCGGCTACTACGTGCGCACGAAAGTCACCGACGCGCCGATCTTCGTCGAGGCGCAGCGGCAGGCCGAGCATTCCAGGGCGACGTCGATTGGTGTCGTCGAGGTGCTGAAGCGTTACCCGCGGAAGGTTTTCACCGCGATGGGATTGCGCTTCGGCGAGAACGCGATGTACTACCTGGTGGTCACCTTCTCGATCACCTATCTCAAGGTGCATGTACATGCGAACACCGCCGCTGTCCTGTCGTGGTTGCTGGCCGCGCATGCCGTCCACTTCGCCGTCATCCCCCTGGCCGGACACCTCAGCGACCGATTCGGCAGACGCCCAATCTATTTCGTCGGTGCCATCACCGGGGGCACGTGGGGTTTCTTCGCCTTCCCGATGATGGACAGCCGCCGCAACGTGCTGATCCTGCTGGCCGTGGTCCTCGGCCTGGTATTCCACGGACTGATGTATGCGACGCAGCCGGCGGCCATGGCCGAGATGTTCCCGACCCGGATCCGATATTCGGGGGTATCGCTGGCCTACCAGGTTGCCGCGATCGTGGCCGGTTCCCTCGCGCCGATCGTTGCCGTTCGGCTGCTCGAGACGTATAGATCGTCGGTGCCCATCGCCTGGTATCTGGCGGCCGCCACGACCGTGAGCGCGGTGGCCGTGCTGGCGGCCCGCGAGACAAAGGGCATCGATCTGGCGGACCTTGACCGCGCCGACGCTCAGCCTCTGACCACCAATCTTCACCCTTCGGTGGATGGGACGACAGACTTGGCCGAAGAAGCGCCGCTGCGTTAGGCAGCGCAGGTAGGTAGCGTGGCGGAGCGGCGAAAACCGGGAGGTCGCGTTGAGAGCACCCTTGGCCGCGGGCGCGGCACTGGTGACGACTGAATACGCCTTTCACCGCCAGGTGCGGACATGGCTCTGGGCGCGGATGCCCCGCCGTGAATTCCCGATCCGCCCGCGTGAAAGTGATTACATCCCATGACATTTGCCGCCTCCACCGTTAGCGGTGCCGTCGCGTGGCGGCCCGACCTCTACGAATCCGCCATCATCGACGTCGTCGCCGACGCCCTCATCCTGACCTGCACCACCGTGGCCAGTGATGTCGACGGCGACCAACCCTCCTAGCACGTCGGCTACTTCGACGACGCCACCGCCGTGTTCAAGGCAGAGGCCGCCGAACTTGACGAGTCCGAACCCGACCTGTCCGAAGTGTTGATCCACACCGCCAAGTTGACGCAACCGTCTACGGCAGATCAGTTGGCGCACAGCGTCAATCGGGCCATCATCCGGCCCGCCGACATCGGGTTCGTCGCCGAAGCCGCACCCGTGGGACCAGCCGTGGCACCCATGCCAGGCCTGCTCAACGTCGCCAACATCGTTGAAGGCGGCGAAGTCGCCACCGACCTCGATCAGCGACTTGATCGCCACGCTTGAGGACAACCTGGCGACCCCGTCCGCCATCATCGTCGACCCTTTGGGGTGGCGCGAGATACGTAAATTGAAGATCAGTAACGCGTACGCAGATGCTGTTCCGCCTGCCCGTATCCGTGAACCGCGCGACAGCGGTGAAAAGGAGCGAAATGGTGAGCGTCCTGCCTCGATCAGCGCATTAGGCTTCGATCCATGCCGACACCGCAGCAAGGGAGCGCAAGTATCGAGATTGCAGCCCCACCAAATGTCGTATACGACCTCATCGCGGACATTACTCGGATGGGCGAGTGGAGCCCTGAGTGCTACAAGTGCGAGTGGCTGGACGGAGCCAACACCGCTGCCGCAGGGGCGCGGTTTCGTGGATATAACCGCCTTGGTGTCTACCGTTGGGAACGAAGCGCGGTTGTCACCACGGCCGACCGCGACCGCGAATTTGCCTTCAATACTGTCGACGACCGCACTGGGCGTCACGAAACCGAATGGCACTACACGATGGAGCGGTCGCCGTCCGGGACGTTGCTCACCGAATCTTTCCAGTTCCTTTGGTGTTCGCTTCTGGACAGGGCCACCGAGCTGTTCATCCCACGAGGACGTCAAGTAAACCGCGGTATCGAAGAAACACTGCGACGTATCAAGCAGGCGGCCGAAGCTATTCACGGGGGTGAATAATGCGGCGTCGCGCAGCATCGGCGGCGGGCGCGGCGTTCCGGGTCCGCGTATCCCGCATGCTTGGCGGCAGAACCGCAGGTAAAGCCTGGTGCGCGATACTGGGATTGAACCAGTGACCTCTTCCGTGTCAGGGAAGCGCTCTCCCGCTGAGCTAATCGCGCTGGCGATAACAATTGGAGGTGGAGACGGGAATCGAACCCGTGTGCACGGCTTTGCAGGCCGTTGCCTCACCACTCGGCCACTCCACCGCTGGGATTGATGCCATTTGCACCTTCGAGCGGATGACGGGATTCGAACCCGCGACCCTCACCTTGGCAAGGTGATGCGCTACCAACTGCGCTACATCCGCGCGCAACGGGCGAGATCGTCGCCCGGTGCGAAGCACGACGATAGTCCAGTGAGCGTGCCCACACAAATTCCTTGCTCAGGCCGTGTCGGGGTGATGCCAGGACCTGCAAACGCACCTGGCCCGCCGGGCTCACCCGGGCGTCGTGCTAGTCTTCGACCTCGTTCGCCTCTCGGCACCGGTCCCGTGGCTCAGTGGAAGAGCGTCCGCTTCACACGCGGAAGGTCGCTGGTTCGATCCCAGCCGGGACCACAACTAAACATCCTGACCGGTTGCGGTATCTAGCCAGGTTCAATGAATTCCGGGTTATCGGCGCGGTGAGCTTCACCGTCGTTCGTGCCGGCAATGTGGACACCTGGCAAGGCTGTCATCCGGCCGCGCGACCCGGCGCCGAAGCCGACAGATTTCCGGCTCCCGTCGTCCGATCTTGAGCAGCCACAGCGACCTACTTCCTTGCAGGGCCTGGCTTTTTGCGCAATCGAACCGAACTGGTCGAGGTAAGCAACTGACACGGGCTCATCGGGCTTGCTGAGATCGGGGGCTGCCAGGGCATTGCGAGGCGGCCAACGCCGAACGTTCAAGACGAGAGCGTGCCGTCGACACGGGCGCCACCCGATGACGGCGGCATGCCACCTGCGCGACGACGAACGGAGCGCCCGTGAGTGTGCCGCGAAGGTGGCGTGGCTTAATACCCGAAATACCAACCAAGAGCAGCGAATCCTGGATAGGCTCTCTTCGTTTTCGGTATCACCTCGACCGTCGGGAAAGAGGCTGGTCATGTCGTATTTGGTAGCTTTTCCCGCCGAGGTCGTCACGGCGGCCGGGAACTTGGCCGCGATCGGATCGTCGATCAGTCAGGCCAATGCCGCGGCGGTGGGACCCACGATCGCGGTGGCGGCCGCCGGAGCTGATGAGATTTCTGCCCTCATCTCCGACCTGTTCGGCGCCCACGGCCAGGCCTATCAACTGTTCAGCGCCCAGGCGCAGCAATTCCACGACCAATTCGCCCAGACACTACAAGCCGCCGGAAGTTCGTACGCCCTGGCCGAAGCCGCCAATGCCACGCCCCTGCAAAGCTTCGGACAAAACCTGTTGGGCGCAGTCAACAGCCCCACCCAAGCCCTGTTCGGACGCCCACTCATCGGCAACGGCGCCAACGGCGCGCCAGGTACCGGTTCCGACGGCGGCGCGGGCGGAATTTTATTCGGCAACGGAGGAAATGGCGGATCCGGGGGAGTAGGCCAAAGAGGAGGAAACGGTGGTGCCGCGGGCTTATTCGGGTCTGGTGGTTCAGGAGGAACCGCCGGAAGTGACGGAGGCAGCGGGCCAGGCATCGGAGGCAATGGCGGTTCTGGCGGGTTAATCGTGGGTGCGGGCGGAACAGGTGGAGATGGTGCCCCTCCCACTGGCGCCGGCGGCTTCGGTGGGAACGGTGGAAATGGTGGGGCGGGCGGGCTGTTCGGTCCGGGTGGAACGGGCGGTAACGGCGGGCCGAATCTGGGTGGTGGTACTAGCGCCGGGTCTGGTGGCAACGGCGGGAGCGGCGGGGTTTTCGGCGCCGGCGGCGCCGGAGGTAACGGGGCGCCGAACCCGGGCCTGGGTAACGCCGGCTCCGGCGGCAACGGAGGGCACGGCGGGCTGTTCGGTCCCGGCGGCCCCGGCGGCAACGGCGGCCCGGGTGTGGCGGGCACCGGCAACGCAGGAGCTGGAGGAAACGGTGGGGACGGCGGTCTGTTCTACGGCGACGGTGGCGCGGGAGGTGCCGGCGGGCGCAATGAAAATGGGGGCTTGCCCGGGGCAGGCGGAAACGGCGGTGCGGGAGGACTATTCGGCGCGGGCGGCGTCGGTGGGGCGGGCGGCGTCAATCTCGCGGACCTGACGGGTTCAGGTGGGGCCGGCGGGCGTGGCGGCGCCGGCGGGCTGTTCGCCGGTGCAGGGGGAGCTGGTGGCGCTGGCGGAAACAACGAAGTCGGTAACGGTGCCTCAGGTGTCGGCGGCGCGGGCGGTAACGCCGGGGCACTCTCCGGCGCCACTGGCGGAGCAGGTGGCGCTGCCGGGGACAACCTCAGTGGCAATCTCGTCAGCTTCGGCGGTAATGGCGGGAATGCCGGTCTCTTCGGCAACGGTGGGGCAGGTGGGTCCGGCGGCCAACGGGGCAACAACAATGGCGGGACCGGCGGAGCCGGTGGGTTGCTCTTCGGCGTGGGCGGCGTTGGCGGGGCGGCGTCGGTGGTCGGGGGTGGCACCGGCGGCAACGGTGGCGTGGGAGGGATGCTGATAGGGATTGGCGGCGGCGGCGGGGCCGCGCCACTATTCGGCAGCGGAACCGGCGGAAACGGTGGGAACGCCGGTCTGATCGGTATTGGGGGGGTCGGCGGGGCCGGCACCATAGTTTCTGGGGGTGGCGGCGGTGGTGCCGGCGGTAATGGCGGGACGCTGATAGGCATAGGTGGGAACGGTGGGACCGGCGGGGTGGGTACCGACGGTGGAGCCGGGGGTAATGCCGGATTTATCGGTAACGGTGGCAACGGAGGGACCGGCGGAGTCGAAGGCGGCAATGGAGGGGCCGGTGGCAACGCCGGGTTTGTCGGGGACGGTGGAAACGGCGGCAACGGGGGAGACGCGCTGGGCACCGGATTGTCAGGCAGTGGCGGCACAGGTGGCGCCGGGGGCAGGCTGCTCGGGTTCAACGGCGCAGATGGAGCAAACGGAGCCCCATAAAAGCCCGGGCGGCGCCGGATCACCACACCGCACCGAGCACCCGCCTGTCGCGGTCCGGCTAACCTCAGGTCTCAAGTTCATACCTACTGCGACACCCCACGCTCAGGCCCGGAATTGTGGCCAGCGTCGGCTTAGCCTGTCAGACATTTGGCGGATGGATTGTCGGCTAGGAGTGCACGTGAGCGAACTGGCCCGGCGGCGGTTCCTGGTCGCGATTGCCGCATCCGTGGCGGCGTTAGCGACCACGACTGAGCCGCCGGCACGAGCCGACGTTCTCGACTCGGCACCCAACCCAGGCCCGTTGCGGCCGACGGTACTGCCGCCACCGGACCCGGCGTCGCGCGTTGTCGTGCCGCGCGGGGCAGTCCTGAACAAACTGCCCGGCAACGGCGACCTGCTGGCCTGGACGGTCGACGACGGCGCGGACAGCGAGGTGGTGCGCCTGTACACACAATTCGCGAAGGACACCGGTGTGCGGCTCACCTACTTCGTCACCGGCACCTATCGCTCCTGGACGGAGAACTCCGCGCTGCTTCGACCGCTCGTCGAATCCGGGCAGATTCAGCTGGCCAATCACACATGGACACACCCGGACCTGACGAGGCTTCCGCCCAAGCAGATCGCCGAAGAACTGAAAAGCACCGACGTTTTCCTGCGCAGCACCTACGGAATTGATGCCGCGCCGTACTTCCGGCCGCCGTACGGCCACCGCAATGCCGCCGTCGACGCGGTAGCTGCCGATCTGGGTTACCAGACCCCGACGCTGTGGAGCGGCGATCTACGGGACTCGTCGTTACTTCCCGAAGAGCAGATCGTCGCGCTGGCCTCCCAATACTTCCTTCCCCAGAACATCGTGATCGGGCACCTCAACCACGCTCCGGTCACGCATGTCTACGGACAGTTGGTCGAAATCATCCGAGCGCGCCGGCTGCGCACCGTGACGCTCAACGACGTCTTTCTCAAACCCGGGATCCCGCAACGCACAACGGGATTGCCCGGCTGAGGGCGGCGCCGCCATCGCGCGCCCCGAGCTCCTGCCACGTTCGGAGGTCGTTGCGCGCGCAAATCTGCGCGAGTTGACTGGCGATAGCGGGGGGTTCGCCGAGAGCGAGAAAGAAGAATCAGATGATTGAAATATTGCCGGACATGCCCGAGGGAGTAACCGGGATTCGCGTGTCGGGCCGGCTCGGTGGTGACGAACTGCGTGAGATAGAGCCAAGCCTGCAGGAGCGGCTCAAGGCCGGCGAGGTCAGGATCGTCGAGGTCATCGCCTCGGACTACGAAGGCTTCGGGCCCGGTGGGCTGATCGAGGACCTCAAGCTCGGATTCGGCACTGTCCTGCCGCACCATTCGGCGTTCAAACGAATCGCGATCGTCTCCGACATGGACTGGGTCGCTCATGTTCTTCATGCACTGGCGTGGCTCGTCCCTGGCGAGCTGGCCGTGTTCGGCCTCGATGAGCTCGAACGGGCCAAGCAGTGGGCAGCCGGCTGACGGGCCGCCTGTAGCTTGTGACAGGTCTCGCTGCGTTAGCAGTGCGCGGGCACTCGAAAGGGATACGACATGTCGGTGACGGTGATTCTCGAACTCAGATTCAAGCCCGAGTCGGTGGCCGCCGCACGGGAGCTGATGGGCCGCACGCTTCAGGTCACCCGCGCATTCGCCGGCAGCCTTCAGACCGAGGTGTGGATCGACGAGGATGACGAGGCGCACTGGCTGATCTACGAAGTGTGGGAATCGGTTGAGCACGACGAGGCCTACCGCCGTTTCCGCGCCGGAGAAGGCAAGGTGACCGAGCTGCCGCCGCTGTTGGCTGCGCCGCCGGTCAAGACGAGGTACACCAGCGCCGACATCTAGGGCAGGCGAGGCGTACCGATTTGGCCTACCGTCGGCTCCATGAGCTTTTCCGAAGGCATCGGCACGCTGAAACTGGAATGTCCGCAGGCTCATCCGGTGGGCAGGATCTTGCGCGAAACCGCGCACCAAGCGGTCCAGTACGATCCGGGCGCCGCGGTAGGCCCGCGCCGGTTCTGGCCGGAGGAGGCCGAGCTGACCCGCTTCAGCACTGTCTGCCGCTTCTGCGAGAAGCCGGTCGGAGAAGCCACGGCGACCCTGCGGGAGAGGTTCACCGAGCTGCTGGCAGACACCGTCGAGACCTATCGCACCACCACGCTGCCGTATCTTTAACGTTTTCACGGCTTTTGACGATCATCGACCGGGGCCGCGCCCGGTTCAGCGCTTCAACGCGTCAATTCCGTTGTAGAGCACCATCGCGCCGATCACTATCAGGATCGCCGCCATCAAGGCGGCGTTATTCTTCTCCATCCAGTCTTTGAGCCGGGCCATCGCACCGTCCAAACGAGCGCCCGCAACCGCATAGGCGAGTATGGGAACAGCGACTGTCGACGCGGCGAGCGCAACAAAGAACAGGGCGGCCAACCAGACGTCGACGCGGTCAAGCCCGCTGGCGCCGATTGCCAATCCCGCTGGGACGCAGATGAACAGCACATCAGGGCGGCCGACCACCAGCGCCATTGCGGTCAGTGCGGCACGGGTCGGGCTGATCGTGGAAAACGAACGCATCCAAGCCGGCGACTCGTTGTGGCCGTGCCGAGTGAACCACCGGTAGATACCGAATAGGACGAGCGCCGACCCCAGGACGATGCGCAGCCAGGAAGCCCAGGTCGGTGTGGACTTGTGCAGACCACCGAGCAGCCCGGAGGCCGCGACGCACACAGCCGTCAGCGCCGCCAGACCCAGTAGCCACCCCGCGAGGAAAGCGAGCCCACTGGGCCGCGGCCGCGGTGCCTGTAACACCAGCACCGCGGGGATGATGGTGATCGGCGAGACCGCGACGACCAATCCGAGTGGGATGAGCCCGGTGAGGACAGAGCCCCAGCTTCCTGCCATGGGTAGTGAATGTAGTGGACGACGAGGCTTCGTACGGGTGAAAGCCGAGTTCTCGGAGCGACGCAACCGTGGCTGCTTTCCCAAGCGCCGCAATGACTCTGCGACGCCGACCTATAGACGACCGAGGTGTTCTTGAGGCATTCGGTCACCGCGCAGCCGCAGCCGGCACTCAGGAACAGACGAGCGATTGAACCTGATATGCGCGACACCGGCCACTCGCGGATTGCGCCCGCCGATACTCAGGCCATGCAGCTCTATTGAGCACCTGCATAGTAGCTGGCGCCTTGATTGCCGATGCCGAAATCCCAGGCTCTTGATTGATTTCCTAAGGTTCATGAGGAAACGTCTACGCAAGCGCACGACAGCATGTCCTTCTAGGTCCACGGCAACATTCCCTACCAGCACGGAGTTCTCATGACGCGGATCCACAGACACACGCTGGGCGTCCTCGTGGCAATGGTGGCGAGCTTCGCCGCGGTTGCTTCGTTCGGGGCGCCACCGGCACACGCCTTCTACGTGAAGTACCACGAAACGATCACTCGCAACGCCCTGCCCGCCGACCAGGTGAGTCAGCTGGCCATCAATCAGATCCTCATCGGTCCCCCTCCTGGCGGCGGCGCGATGGGGAGCGACGTGTTTGCCACCGACGAATTCCGTCACCTGGACAATTCGATCAACCCGGTCGACATCTGCAATCGGGCCCGCCAGGCATGGGACGTCTTCTCGCCCGTCGTCATGAGCGGCTCGGTGCTCAACGGCAACGTGGAGGCCGACGGACCGGCCGCCCGCGCCGCGTTCGGTGCGCTGCTGCACACTCAGCAGGACTTCTACGCCCACTCCAACTGGGTCGAGGAGAACGAGGCCATCGGCCAGCTGGACCGGCTGGCGCCCCCGATCTTCCCGACCTGCAACCCGGCCGACTTCCCGGCGGATCTGCACACCGGCTACTACAACATCGACTTCTCCCAGCAGTTCCCCCTCGAGGGCTGCCCGGCCGGTGGCCCGCCGCCCGGCTTCCAGGAGTGCCACACGGTTCTGAACAAGGACGGCCCACACACCCCGCGCGGCAGCCAGGTCATCCCCGGCACGACCATGACCATGTATGACCTGGCGGCGAAACTGGCCACCGAGGCCAGCACCAATCTGTACACCACGGTGCGAGACTGGGTGGCCAACGAAAACGGGCAGAACGCCGCGGTTCAGCTGTTCCAGCAGGGTGGCCCGATGCCGTCGTTGAACAGCCTTCCCCACATCCCCAACCTCCCGAACCTGCCCTACACCGGCAGCTAAGGCAGGCTCAGCGGTTGCTCGGGTCAATCCAGTCGATCCACTCTGCGCGGGCGGCCACCCGAGGGCACCGCTGATCCCGGCTTGGCCGAAGGCCGCGACGAAGTCATTGGCCCCCTTGTGTCGTGCGTCTAGGGTTCTGCGGGTGTCGGTTTCCCACATGATCGTGATCGGGCTCGCGGGGCTTGGTGCGGGTGCCATCAACGCGCTGGTCGGGTCGGGCACCCTCATCACGTTCCCGACATTGGTCGCTCTCGGCTACCCGCCGGTCACCTCGACGATGTCCAACGCGGTCGGTCTGGTGGCCGGCAGTGTCTCGGGCACCTGGGGCTATCGCAGGGAACTGCGGGGGCAGTGGGATCGGTTGCGGTGGCAGATCCCGGCCTCGTTGATCGGTGCGGTGCTGGGTGCCTACCTGCTGCTGCATCTGCCCGAGAAGGTCTTCACCCGAATCGTGCCGGTGCTGTTGGTGCTTGCCATCATCTTGGTGGTCATCGGGCCGCGCATCCAGGCGTGGGTACGCCGTCGGGCCGAAGACGCGGGACGCTCCGCCGATCACATCACGCCGGCGCGGATGGCCGCGCTGGCGATCGGCACCTTCCTGGTCGGCGCCTACGGCGGTTATTTCACCGCCGCCCAGGGCATTCTGCTAGTCGGCGTGATGGGGGCGCTGCTGCCGGAATCGGTGCAACGCATGAACGCGGCCAAGAATCTACTCACGCTGATTGTGAATATCGTTGCAGCCGTGAGCTATACGTTGGTGGCGTGGGGGCGTATCAGCTGGCCGGTGGCCGGTTTGATCGCCGTAGGGTCACTGATCGGGGGTTTGATCGGCGCGCGGTATGGACGGCGGCTGTCGCCGAATGCGTTGCGTGCCACCATCGTGGTGGTGGGGTTGATCGGGTTGTACCGTCTGCTGACCGTGTGATTGCGCCCGATAACGCAATCGCCGTGATCCGGGGCACCGGGGGTGCCTGCCCCGGCTACCGTGCGCTACACGCCAAAGCACCCTGTCCCGAGGCGGTGGAAGCGCCCGAGGATCAGTGACTTAGTTCCCTACCCTGGTGGGGTATCTGAGTCGTAGCGTCCAGGGTGTGACGCAAGAATCTGAATCGGCGGTCGAGGATCGGCCGGTGTGGCTGGGCAAATTGTTGGCATGGGTGGGCATCATCGCCGGTGTCGTGTTCATCGTGGCGGTGGTCTTCTTTTCGGGCTTCTTCGTGGCCTGGTCGCAGGATGGACGCTCCTGGCGGCAGGGTGGTTCCGACGGACGGGACGGGACCTGCCCGATGATGGCGCCCGGCGCGACGATGGGCCCGGGCCGACCGATGGCCCCGCAGCAAACACCGTCCACGACCACCCGGCCGACGCCCTAGCTGCGGCTGCGCGACGGCGCCAGATGCGCCGCGCCACCTTCGACAAGAACCCTATGACGTGGGCCGTTCCTTCCTGTTCGCTGCCCCCGGAACTGTCGAATCGCGGCACTCACCGGCACCGGCGGACGTAGGATTCGGCGCATGCCCGCCACCACTGCCGCAAACCGAGTGCCGATACCGCTGCGCGAGCGTCGCCGCGACTGGTTCTTCATTGTCGCGTTCGCGTTTTTCGCCGCGACGTCGTTGATCACCGACACCATCAACACCGTGGGGCCGCCACGGCGAGAATCGTGGTACACCGTCGAGCGGTTGCTCCTGGAGAACGGCAACGAGCGGTTGGTGATCGAAAACCCGCGCTTCGTGCAGATCACTGTCGGGTTCGTCTCGGCAATCCTGTTCGGCATCTTCTATCTCGTGCTGATCTACGCCTTCGCCCGTGGCCGCGAATGGATTCGATTGCCGGCCGTGTTCTACGCGGGCATGGTCGTCATGGGCACTGGCGTCTATCTTGCAGTCGGAATCCTCGGTGATGCACCACTCTTCCAACGCGTGTGCGGACCGGGCACGACATTCGACTACAAATTCGTCAACGCCGCGTTGTCGGTCGCCTATAACCTGCCCTACCCGCTGGTCGGTCTACTGTTGGTGGCCCGAATGTGGCGCGATCATCCGTTCACCCGCCGAGCTGAAGCATGAAGCGCTGCGCAGCAACAACTTTCAACTAATCGTCGCCGCCGCGGCATCCTCGATGACGTCGTGCACCGCACCTCGGCGCCGCCACGCCCGTAGTTGCCGCATCGCCCCGTTGCCCAGGGCGGTGACACGATCGAGTTCCTGGACGACGTGGTGATATTCGCCGAGCCTGTCCAGAGCGGGGCGCAACCGGTGCACCAGCACGCTCAACTGCTCGCGTACCGGCACCGCTCCTCGGTCGCCGACCAAATCCAGTGTGCTGCCGGCCAGTCCGTCGTGTGCCGCCTTCCAGTACGCCGCCCGCAGCGCCGCCGGCTGCAGCCGCTGCACCCGGAGATCGAGCTCCTCGACCGCAGTCATCACGGCGGCGCGAATCAGCGTGGCCAGCAACACAGTATCGGCGACCGTCGCCGGCACATCGGCCACCCGGACCTCGACGGTCGGAAAATCCGCTGACGGGCGCACGTCCCAATAGACCATCCCGTCATCGAGGATCACTCCGGTGTCGACCAGCATGCGCACGGTGCGGTCGTACTCTTCGGCGGAGTTGAAATACGGCGGTGCACCCGCGACCGGCCAGCGTCGCCACAGCACGCTGCGCCAACTCGCATAACCGGAGTCGCTGTTGCGGTAGATTGCCGAGTTTGCCGATAGCGCAAGTAGTGTCGGCAACCAGGGCCGCAGCCAATTGCTGACGTGGACGGCGACGTCACGGTCGGGTACCTCGACGTGGACATGACACCCGCAGATGCCCTGCTCATGTGCCACCATGCCGAACTGGTCGCCGATCTGCCGGTAACGGGGTGTGTCGGTCACCGGGAACTCGTGCGGCGTGACGGGGGGCAGCCCCAGCGCCAGCAGGCGGACGCCGACGGCTTCGGCGGCCTGTGCGGCCGTGCGTCGCAGCCGGGTGAGCTCCTCGTGCAGCTGTGCGGCACTGGTCGCCACGCTCGACGTCGTCTCCACCTGGCAGCTGGCGAGCTCCAGATCGAGATCGACGCCCCGGCGCGCGGCCTCGGCGGCCACCACACCGTTGCGCGGCGCCGGCTCACCGGTCTGAGGGTCGACGAGAAGGAACTCTTCTTCGACACCGACGGTCGGAAGGTCGCTCTCAGAGCCCCGCGTGCTCATGCCCGCAAGCTACCCGAGGCCGGCCCCGCCGAACCAGCGCCCCCGTATACCGGCGTTCCGCCTGAGAATCGACCAGGTCGTCGATTTCCCAGTAAGAACCCGCTCCGTTGGGGACAATGGCCTCGAAGGGAACCCGGAAGTCGGGCCTCACGGGGTTTCTTGGCTTGGGTTCGGCGTGCCTGCAAAGCACGTCACAACAAAGGAGCGATTAGCTAGTGGCGAGCCCCCGGTTGCACGAACACGATTACGTCCTGGATTCCACCGAGGACCTGGTCGCCCAGGATGGCATCGAAGCCGTGACGATTCGTGCCCTCACGAAGGCGACCGGCGTGTCCAACGGCGCGATCTATCGGACCTTCGAATCCCGCGGTGGTCTGCTCGGCCGCGTCTGGATACGAGCGGAACGCCGCTTCCTGGACAAACTCACCAGTTTGATCGAGGAGGCCCAGGCGCAGCCAGGCAGCGAGCCGCTGGACGAGGTGTACGCGGCGGCAGAGACGTCGCTGCTGTACCCGGACCTGTACCCGGGGTCCTCGGCGTGTCTGATGACGGTGCGCCGTGACGACGTGGTGAGCCAGCCGATGCCGGCCGAGATCGCCGAGCAGTTGCAGGTCCTGGAGCGTGAACTCGCCGCGGTGATGGCTCAACTGGCGCAAGGACTTTGGGGCCGCAACGATGACATCGCGGTCAATCTGGTCGCGACGTGCATCATCGATCTGCCGAAGTGGATCGCCTCACGCGCGGGGCGGTACAACCTGCCCGTCGTGCGGGACTACCTGCGGGCGGCGGTGCGATCCGTGCTCGAGGTGGGTCCGCCTCCGACCGGAGCCGCCCGCGAACTGGCCGGCAGTGGGGCACGCCGAGACGGCGCGGCCTGACTTCTCAGCTGACTGAGAGCGCCCGATCCACCGTGGCGTAGATCGGCAACTGCGCACTGAGTCCGCAGGCCCGGACGATCCGGGTGACGATCGGCGCCTGGGTCACCAGCCGCAGTTCGATGCCGCGCTTCCGACATTGCTCAGCCGCGTCGGCGAGCACGCTGTAAGCACAGCAGCCCATGAAGTCGACGTCGCTGACGTCGACCACGAAATGTCCGCGTGCGGTTGCTGTGGCTGCGGCTTCGGTCACCAACTGACGCCAGGTGTTCTCGTTGCAGGCGTCGATCTCACCGCCGGCATGAATCACCACCGCATCGCCGCTGCGGTCGGTGATCGCGCGCAGCGTGCTGCGCGGCTCGCCGAGCTCGTAGACCAGACGGGTACTCAGCGTGAGATGTGTGGAAAATGATTCAGCAATTACCAGGCTCATGGTGCACTCCTAATCGACTGGCGTCGAAACGCCGCGATGGATTGCCCGCCCTGCACATCTGAAGACAGACAGATTGATCGCTCCTGTAAGTATCAGGTCTATAACAAGACAGGGCGGTCTGTCTACCCGGACCGACGTAAGAGTATTTTAAGGCTCAATATGACAACGCCCGACGTCAACGGGTCTGACGTGCCTGTCGTCCCCGCCCGCGAACGTATCTTGAATGCCGCCTACGAACTTTTCAGTCGGCGCGGAATCCGGGCTGTCGGCACCGATGAAGTGATCGAGCGGGCCGGGGTGGCCAGGGCGACGCTCTACCGCCACTTCGCGACCAAGAACGCGCTGGTCCTGGCGGTGCTCGAACGCCGAGAACAGCTGTGGACCCACGGCCTGATCGAGCAGCAGTCCGCGGCTCTGGCCAGCACTCCCGAAGAACAGCTGCTCGCGATCTTCGACGTCCTGCACGAGTGGTTCCACAATCGCGATGGCTGCGAGGGTTGCTCGTTCATCAATGTGCTGTTGGAGCTGGGTCCGGACCATCCGGCCGGGCAGGCCAGCATCGGGCACATCAACAATGTGCGGCAGATCGTGCGGGCACGCGCGGTGGCGGCGGGTCTGCGGGACGTCGAGGATTTCGCGCGGTCCTGGCAGATCCTGATGAAGGGCGCGATCATTCTGGCGGCGGTCGGCGACACCGATGCTGCCCTGCGCTCCCGGGCGATGGCCGAGGCGCTTATCGAGCAGTACCGGCCCGGGGGCGGCCGTCGCTTCGAGCAGGACCGCCGCGGGGCCGTCGGATAGCTCAGGCGGCCTGTTCCGCGGTTCCTGTCTTGCGGTAGTGCTCTTCCTCGAGTTCGGCGATCGCGCGGGAGGTGCGTTCGCGCAGCAGTATCGCTGCGGTGACGCCACAGATGACGGCGATCACCAGGGCAACCCAGGAGAACCGCGACATCCAGCGCTCGGCCGCCACGCCGGCGTAGTAGACCAGGGCCGTGGTGCCGCCGGCCCAGCAGATTCCGCCGCTCACATTGGCGGCCAGGAAGCGGGGATACCGCATTTTCAACGCCCCGGCCAGCGGCCCGGCGAAGATGCGCAGCAGGGCGATGAACCGGCCGAAGAACACCGCACGCACACCCCAGCGGTTGAACATCCGTTCCGCAAGAGCGACATGGCCGGGGCCGAAGTGCTTCGGGAACCGGCGGCCGAGCCGGTCGAACAGCGGCATCCCGAACCGGCGGCCAATGGAATAACCGATGGAGTCGCCGATCACGGCGCCGATCACCGCGGCGGCGCCGACGCCGATCGGGTTCACGCCCAGCTCGTGATGCGACGCCATCAGAGCCGCGCTGACCAGCACGATCTCGCCTGGCAGCGGGATGCCGAGACTTTCGACTCCGACGACGCCGCCGACCAGCAGATAGACCGCCAGCGGCGGGATGGAATGCAGCAGGACGTCCAGATCCATGGATAAAGGATGCCTGACCGGTCGGGTCTGCGCGGGGCAAAGCCGCCAGACGAACGCCCCGGTGTCGATACTGTCGTGACGTCAGACCTCAGGACGGCTCGGGAGGTGCGGTGGAATTCAATCTGGCTGAGGTGTTTTCGGCGGTGGCCGCGGCCAATCCGGACCGCGACGCCATTGTCTTCGGCGATCGCCGCTTCACCTTCGCCCGTACCGACGAGCGAGCCCGGCGGTTCGCACGCGCCCTGCACAACTGGGGCTTCGGCGTCCGCCGCGAACGCCGGGAGCTGGCGCCGCACGAATCCGGTCAGAGTCATCTCGGCCTGTACCTGGCCAACTGCAACGAGTATCTCGAGACGATGATCGGGGCATACAAGGCCCGCGTCGCACCGTTCAACATCAACTACCGCTACGTGGCCGAGGAGCTGGTGTACCTGATCGGCAACGCGGATGCCGACGCGGTCGTGTACCAGGCGCGGTTTGCGCCGACGCTTGCCCAGGCGCTGGAAAAAGCGCCGCTGCGCCCGCGGCTGATCCACGTCGACGACGAATCCCGGAACGCGCCGTTGCCCGGCGCGGTGCGGTACGAGGAGCTGCTGGCTTCGGTGTCCGACGAACCGCTGGACATCACGCCGTCACCGGACGATCTCTACATGCTCTACACCGGCGGCACCACCGGAATGCCCAAGGCGGTGCTGTGGCGTCAGCACGACATCTTCATGAACGCGATGGGCGGGCGGGCCTTCGGGACCGGGGAGCCGGTCCGCAGTCTCGAGGAGATCGTGCGGCGATCGCGGCCCGCCGGGCCGGGATCCATGACCGCCGCCCCGCTGATGCACGGTGCGGCGCAGTGGGCCGCGTTCATCAACCTGTGTGCCGGACGCCCGTTCGTGATGGCGCCGACGACCACCCATCTGGATCCGGGCGAGGTCTGGGCGCTCGCCAGCCGGGAGCGCGTGGTGTCACTGTCCATCGTGGGGGACGCCTTCGGCCGGCCGCTGGTCGACGAGCTGCAGGCAGGTTCCTACGACCTGTCGGGCCTGTTTGTTCTGGTCACCGGCGGGGCGGCGCTCAGCGCTCCGCTCAAGCAGCGATTCGTCGAACTGTTGCCGCACCTGACGATCCTGGACGCCGGTGGCTCGTCGGAGTCGGGCGCCCAGATGGGGCAGGTCTCCAGCGCCTCGCAGGGTGCCTCGGGCCGGTTCGCGCCCAATCCCGGGGCGGTGGTCGTCAGCGAGGACCTGACGCGCATCTTGTCGCCCGGCGACCAGGAGATCGGCTGGCTCGCTCAGCAGGGTGAGATTCCGCTCGGCTATCTCGGCGATCCGGAGAAGACCGCCCGGACGTTCCCCGTCATCGAAGGTATCCGCCACTCGGTTCCCGGGGACCGGGCCCGGAGGGACGCTGACGGACAGATCGAACTGCTGGGCCGGGATTCGGTGACCATCAACTCCGGGGGCGAGAAGATCTTCGCTGAGGAGGTCGAGGCCGCCATCCGCGAACACCCCGCCGTCTACGACGTCGTGGTGACCGGGCGGCCCAGTGAGCGGTGGGGCAACGAGGTCGTCGCGCTGGTTCAGCTGGCCGAGGGCCAGCGGGCCGACGCGGAGAGCATCATCGCCGAGGCTGCGCGCCACATCGCGCGCTACAAGCTGCCCAAACAGGTGATCTTCCGCACCAGGCTACAGCGCTCACCATCTGGCAAAGCCGACTATCGATGGGCGAAAGAGCAAGCGGCACAAGCTAATTGAAAAAGCCCCGACTAGTTGTCGCCGCTGTGGAAGCCGCCGGAGCTGCCGGGGCTCCGAGATAACCGGCCCCGCAGGAGGCTTTGGGGTCAGGCCAGGAGGCGGGTGCGCATCCGCGTGAAGGCTTGGGGCTCCGGGCAGGCCCGGTAAAACCCGAAGAGGCGGCGCGCAAGGACCGCTACCGGAGTGGCGGTGGTATCCAGTTCGACGTCGTACTCCGCGTCGGCGTGGGCCGCGCGAGCGCTGCCGCGGTTCCAGCCGGGATAACGGTCTCCTCGCTCCTGTTCCCGGCGCGCGCCTTCGGCGTCGGAGACGTGCACCCCTACCATCCACACCTGATATCCCCGGAACACCCGCAGGGCGTCCACCAGCCAGTCACGCGTCCAGATCACGTCGTCGGCGATCACGTTCATCCCGTGGTCCAGGTAAGCCCGGATGGCTTGGTGGCGGGCGCGCATCGCCTGGTCCAGCATCGGGCCGGGGTGCACGGTGAAGTACTCCAGGCCGTCGTCCTCGAGTGCGCTGTCCCACGTGTAGTACTCCGGATGCACCCTGGCCAGGTCGAGTTGTCGGGGCGGCAGCGCGAGCCAGAACACGTCGATGCCCAGGTGCATCCAGCATTCGTCGGCCACGTCCTGAAACCCTTGCGCCAGCGATGTCTTACCGGCGCTGGATCCGCCGTTGAGGACGATGAGCTTGCCCGGAGCCGCTGACGTCATAGCCGCAAGAGGTTAGCGCAACGGGCGCTGCGGCGGAGCGATTTCGCGGGGTCTGTGGGCAGCTGAACCGAGTCCACGGCGCCAATCGACGCGACCGTGATAGGCGGTCAAAAGCCCGTCGCCGCGCCGGCGGCGGGTCTAGGATTTGGTGCTGCCCATATCGTCGCTGATGCGGCAACCGTCGGACCCCATCGGGAGGTCGCAGATGTCGTTTGTTATTGCGCTGCCGGAAGCGGTGTCGACGGTCGCGTCGGCATTGACCGGCGTGGGATCCGCGCTGACGGCCGCGAATGCGGCGGCCGCGCTGCATACCACCGGGATGACTGCTGCGGCCGGTGACGAGGTGTCGGCTGCGATCGCAACGCTCTTCGGGAGCTACGGACAGGGCTATCAGAGCCTCAGCGCGCAGGCCGCGGCCTTCCACGAGCAGTTCGTGCGGTCGCTGGCCGGCACGGCGCGCGCGTATGCCTCTGCCGAGACGGCCGGTGCATCGCCGCTGGCCGACGTGCTGGGGTTGATCAACGCACCCACCCAGACACTGTTAGGTCGTCCGTTGATCGGCAACGGCGCGGACGCGCCGGGCGGGTCGGGGGCCGCGGGTGGGCCGGGCGGATTGTTGCTCGGTAACGGAGGCCGCGGGGGATCGGGCGCGGCCGGACAGGCCGGCGGCACCGGTGGTGATGCCGGGCTGATCGGCAACGGCGGGATCGGCGGAGTCGGCGGCGCGGGCGTGGTCGGAGCGGGTGCGCCCGGTGGGGCGGGCGGCCGGGGTGGCTGGCTGATCGGAAATGGCGGTACCGGCGGCTTCGGTGGAGCGCAGGGTGCGACGACGGTCGGCGGGCTCGGCGGCACCGGCGGGGCCACGGGACTTTTCGGCAGCGGCGGTGCCGGCGGTCATGGTGGCGTGGGTGCCACCGGGGGCGTCGGCGGGACCGGTGGTGTCGGGGGCGTCTTCGGCAACGGGGGCTTCGGTGGCGGTGGCGGGGTCGGTGCGACCGGAGGTGTGGGCGGAGCGGCGAGCTTCTTCGGGTCCGGTGGAGTCGGCGGCCCGGGCGGTTCCGGTGCACCGGGCGGTGACGGCGGCGCCGGGCCGCTGTTCATCGGCAACGGCGGCAACGGCGGCCTCGGCGGGGCCGGTGCGGCCGGCGGCAACGGCGGCGTCGGCGGGACAGTGCTCGGTGACGGCGGCGCCGGGGGTCAGGGCGGCCCGGCCGTCGCGGGCGTGCTGGGTGGCTTGCCGGGCCACGGTGGGCACGGCGGCAATGCGCTCTGGTTCGGCTCCGGCGGTGCCGGCGGTCAGGGCGGCAACGGCCTTGCGGGAACGGACGGGGTCAACCCCACGCCCACCGGCACGGCCGATCCCGGCAAGAGTCCCGGAAGCCTGCCGATCACGGTCTCCGGCAGTTCTGTCACCGTAATCGGCAGCGGCGGCGGTGATGGCGACAACGGCGCCGCCGGCCAAACGGGTGGCACCGGCGGTACAGGCTTGAATCCGATAGTCACGGTCGGTCCGCCCGGGATCACAGCGGACCTCACGGTGACGACCGGCGCCGGGGGCAATGGAGGCGCGCCTGGTGCTGGCGGCGACGGAGGTGCCGGCGGGCGGGGCGGCAGCTCCTTGATCGTGGCCAGCGCCGCGGTCGGGGGTACCACCACTGTTTCCGGTGGAGCCGGCGGCAACGGAGCCGCGGGCGGGCCTACCGGCGGCGCAGGTGGCGCCGGCGGCCTGGGCGGATTCGCGAACAGCCCCTATGCGGGTACCGCGACCGGCGGCAACGGCGGTAGTGGCGGCGCAGCGAGTACCGCAACCGGCGTGGCAGGTGGCAACGGTGGTGCGGGCGGTGCGGGCGGCGACGGCGGTCACGGCGGAATGGTGATCGGCAACGGAGGCGCCGGAGGTGCCGGAGGAACCGGTGGCACGGGTGGAACCGGAGCGGCAGGGTATGCGGGCGGCGGTGGCGGTGACGGTGGTTCGGCCGTCAACAGCGCGACCGGTCAAGCCATCGGTGGCACCGGCGGCACCGCCGGCCAGGGCGGGATCGGCGGTGCGGGAGGAACCGGGGGCGGCGGCGGTATCGGCGGCAACGGCGGCGCGGCGGGTTTCATCGGAATCGGCGGTGACGGCGGTGCGGCGGGTGCCGGTGGGGTTGGCGGCGTTGGCGGCATCGGCGGCGCCGGCGGCAGCGGTGGCGACGGCGGTGGAGTCATGATGAGCAGCGGTTCCGCCGGTGCGATCGCCGGCAACGGCCACGCCGGCGCCCTCGGCGGCGATGGTGGCACCGGCGGCACGGGCGGCGCCGGCGGAGTCGGCGGGGGCAGCGGGGGAGCCGGGGGCCTGATCGGGTGGGCCGGTTCCTCCGGCGGCAACGGCGCCGGAGGATCGGGCGGAGCGGGAGGCCAGGGCGGTGCCGGCGGTAACGGCGGCAACGGCGGTGATGCGTCGGTGGGTGGCTCCGTAGGCTCGGGCGGCAACCTGGCATTGGGCGGGCAGGGCGGCGCCGGCGGGGCGGCCGGAGGTCCGGGCGGCAGCGCCGGAATCACTGGGCTGTTGGGCGTGCCGGGCAGCAACGGGAAGGCCGGGCAGATTTTCTAGTGGTCGCTGGTGGCGGGAAGCTACGCTCGGAGGTGCCCAATGAGGTGCCGCAGTATCCGATCGAGTCGGTCGACAATGCGCTGAAGCTGCTGCTGCTACTCGGTGAGCAACCGCAGATCCGCCTCAGCGAAGCGACCCGGTACCTCGGCGTGGCATCGTCGACCGCGCACCGGCTGCTGGCGATGCTGACCTATCGCGGGTTCGTTCGTCAGGACCCGCAGTCGAAGGCCTACCTACCGGGTCCGGCGCTGACCAGCGTGGCGTTCGCGATCTTCGGGCGCATGGACATCCCGCGCACCGCCCTGCCCATCATGCGTTGCCTCAGCGAACGTCTCGGCGAGTCGATCCACCTCGGCATGCTCGACGGCGCCAGCGTCCGCTTCGTCGCCGCGGTCGAGGGTCCCAAAGCGGTTCGGGTGGCCTCCCGGTTGGGGCGCACGATGCCGGCACACTGCACGTCCACCGGCAAGGTCCTCCTCGCTGGATTGCCGGAAACCGAACTGCGGCAATTGTTTCCGTCCGAGGAGCTGCAAGGAATCACGCCGCGATCGATCGGCACCCGCGCCCGTCTGCAGACCCAGCTGTCCCGCATCCGCAGCCAGTGCTACGCCACCAATCGCGAGGAGAGTGAAGAGGGCGTCGCCTCGGTCGCGGTGGCGGTCCCCACCCGCGCACCCGGATTGCTGCTGGCGCTGAACGCGGCCGCCCCGCTGCAACGGTTGCCCGCCGCCAAGTATCCGTCGGTGGCAGCGGCACTGCAGGAGGCGGCCCGCGACATCGGGGATCAGCTGGGCTGATCGCCCAGCCGGGCAACTTCGTGCTGCCAGGCGGATTCCACGTTGAAGCCGGATCCCAAGTCCGGCAGATCATTCCAGTCGGCTTCGTCGATATCGTGCAGGGTGCCTCCGGCGGCGCGCACCCGCAACGACATGCGGGCCAACTCGTTGATGCTGATCGCCTGCAACATCGCCTGCTCGATGCCGGCGGCGGCACTGGTGATGCCGTGGCCGCGCAGTATCACCACCGGACGACCTTTCATCGCCGCCACCATCTCCTTACCCAGCTGCGCAGTACGGATCAGCACCGCGCGTTCGTAGACGGGTACGCCGTCGCGGGCCAGCCGGGCGCCCGGGATGTCGAAGGCTCCGTAGATCGGCCGGATGGCGATGCCGGCCAGGTCTGCGGCGACCACGGACGGTGGGTGTAGGTGCGCGACGGCCCGATGCCGCGCGTCGGCCCGCATCGTTTCGAGGTGGATCGGCAGCTCGTTCGGTAACCGGTAACCGTCGAGTTCGCCTGCGGCGCCTGCGGTTCCGCCGAATGTGATGAGCCGGATGTCATCGGGCCGGGTGAAGGCGACGCCGCTGTCGGTCGCGCTGCGACAGCGGATCAGCAGACGGTCGTCGTCGATTCGCAGGCTCAGATGCCCGAGCATGCCCTCGACCAGGCCGCGGGCGGCCGCGACTCGGCAGGCCTGCGCAATCAGGGTGCGCTGCTTATCAAGTGTTCGGGTCACGGCGACCTCCGAGCCCGGATCCGCCGTCGGGGTGGGCGGTTCGACCGGTGATGCCGCGCGACCGGTCCGAGGCCAGGAATACATAGCTCCAGGCGTGGTCTGCACCGGTGAGGGCGACGTTCAGCGGGGTGCGTGCGGCCAGATCCGTTGCGCGGTCGGGCGAGTCGTCGAGGCGCACATCGTCTTGGCCCAGGCTGGCCAGCCCGCGCAGGTCGGTGTTCAGCGTCCCGCCCGGTGCCACGCCGTTCACCCGGATCCGTGGTGCCAGCTCATGCGCCAGTGCTGTCACCAGCCCCCGCACCGCGAACTTCGATGACACGTACAACACGCCGCCGCGCCCGGGCTGGTACGACGACGTCGACTCGGTGAGCACGATCGAGGCCCCACTCGCGTTCTGCAGGGCGGGGATCGCGGCTTTGACCGACTGGAGGTGGCTCAGCACATTGGTGCGAAACATCTCGTCGAAGGCGGCCGGCAGTGCGGCGGTGTCGATCTCGGTGACACCGCGGTAGAAGTCGAAGACGCCGACGCAGTTGACCAACGTGTCGAGTCCGCCGTAGGCGTCGATGACGGTCGCGACCGCCTGCTCGTTGGCCGCGCTCGTCGTGGCGTCGCCTCGAATCACCGGCGCCCCGGGCATTTCCTCGCGCAGCCGGTCGCACTTAGCGCAATCACGTTCCAGCACGGCAACTTTCGCGCCCTCGCCGAGGAAAGCATCGACGACGGCGCGCCCGATGCCCGAACCCGCGCCGACGACCAGCGCTCGCTTTCCGTCAAGCCATCCGGTCATCACGGCCCTCTGCTTCGTCAGGCAGCAGCGGGGCCTGGGAGTTGCCGACCATGGCCGCCAGCGTACGGGGGTTCTGCCGGGTGAGTGCCTCGACCTCGAGCGCGTCCAGTGTGATCGACCGTCCGGTTTTCGGTGAGCTGATCAGCAATCGCGAACCGTTGCGGGTGTCGACCCGCTGGACCACCACCTCGGTGAATTCGTTGGCAATGCTGATCGGCTCGCCGACCGGGTTCACAGAAACACCGCCAGATTCTGCATGCGCAGCACCGACTCGTCGGCAATGATTTTGCGGTGGGCCAACTTCCAGCGGCCTTCGGCCCAGCGCAGCAGGTCTTCGCGTCCGCAGGACAACAACGCGCTTTCGTTGACGTCGCCGCGACTACGAAACAGCAACTCCGCGGATTCCACCAGCAGATGCGCCGGATCATGTTCGAAGGTGCGCACATTGGTGATGAAGTGGCGCAGCCGGGATGGCGGATCCTCGGCCCATACGTGTTCGGTGCCCATGCGGGCGACGCGCAGAGTCAGCGAATACTTGTCTTCATCGAAGTGGTCCATACCCGGTGAGGTGTCGAACCCGGCGCCGCGGGCGGTGGTCACCCGCACCGGCATGACGTAGCGGACGTCGTCGGTCATGGTGTCCAGCCACGCCTCGTACTGCTGCCGGTCGAGCAGGTAGGCCTCGTCGACCAGGAACTGATGTGCCTGCAGATGCCGAATGTCATTGAAAGGCAACGACGTCAGTGGTTTAGTCATACGGACTCCAATTGCTGTGCCCACAGCTTGAGCAGCTCACGCTGGTTGTACTCGTTGTAGCCGACCTGCGCCCGGCCCGGCCCGTGAAATGATTCGGCCGGTAACGCCTCGACCACCGGCCGGTCGTCGGAGAGCAGGCCCATCCGGCTGTTCAGGAGCAGTCGCCGGGCCATCGACCCGCCCGCGGTGGTGGTCAGCGACACCCAGTTCTCCACGTCATCCTGCTCGAACATGCCGGTCGACCCGAAACACATCAGGTACGCCTTGTAGGAATCTTTCTTGAACTGCTCGGGCGCGGCCGAGTCCACGGCGAACCAGGAACACACCTCGGTTTCGTTCTCGCTGATCGGCTGCCACTGCCGGATCGAAATGAACGGCAGCACGGCTCCTTCCGTTCCGGATTTGCTCTCCGGGAGCTTGGGCCAGTTGTGCACGAAGCTGAGGTTCGGAAAGCAGGTGGCGGCCGAGAACATGAAACCGTCCTCGGCGACCACCTGCCGCTGGGCCGGTGACCAGACGTCTTTGATCCGGACGATCATCTCGTTCGGGTAGCCGACGTAGCGCATGCGTTCGTCGAAATCACCCGGCGGCAGCTTGTAGGTGGTCCCGCCGCCGCGGTGCGCCCAGTAGGTGGCTCCGTCCTTGCGTTTTTGTGCCCGGGGTTCACGGAACAGCCCGATGTCGACGATCGAGGCGTGGGTATGCGGAGTGTGATACATGTCGCCGCAGAAGTTCTCGGCGCCGATTTTCCAGTTCGCCCTGATCCGCCACCGTTGTGGTCCCGTGACCTGCAGGCCGTGCACGCTCTGTTTGGTGTAGAAGTCCAGATAGAACGCGAAGTCGCCGAGGAATTCCCGCAGCGGCGGCGCGTGCGGGTCCAGGTTGACGAAGATCAATCCGTTGTAGGTCGCCAAATGCGCTGCAGGCAGCAGGTTTTGGCTCTTGTCGAAGCCGTCGTCGCCGCCGTAGGCCTCCCGGTGGAACGGCAGTCCGGTCAATCGCCCGTCGTTACGGTACGTCCACCCGTGGTAAGGGCAACGGAAATTGGAGGCATTGCCCATCTCGGCGCGGCACACCTGCATGCCGCGATGCAGGCACATATTGAACAGGGCCCGCACCACGCCATGCGAATCCCGCGTGATGATGAACGAATCGTCGAGCACCCGGCGCACCACGTAGTCGCCATCGTGCGGGATCTCCGACTCGTGGGCCACGAACATCCACGCCCGACTGAACAGCCGCTGCTTCTCCAACGCGAACAGGTCTTTGTCGTTGTAGATGTACGCGGGGATCATGCCTCGCCGGACGTGCTCGAAAAGATGACCGGTCACCTGATTCCAATCTCCGTGAAGCTGTCTGCTCAGCAGAGAGCTTTTCCTTCACATAGAGAATGCTGGCTTGGGTATTCCGGGGTCAATGGGAGCGGGCGGCCATCAACCGCTATGCCAGGCCGTTGTTTCCGGTCGCACCCAGGAGGAGACCGCGCTTTCCACCGGCTCCGCCGGGCCCGGCGGGGGCGCCCGTCACCGTGCCGCCGTTGCCGCCGTTGCCCCCGGGGCCGATCAGCACGGCGTTGCCACCGGCTCCGCCTGCGCCGCCGTTGGCAGTTCCGTAACCACCCGCACCTCCGGCGCCTCCTGCACCGAACAGTTGGCCGGCCCGCCCACCGGTCCCGCCCGTTCCGCCGGTTCCGCCGGGGAAGCCGTAACCGCTTCCGCCCATCCCGCCGGCACCGCCGGAGCCCACAAGTGCGCTCTGTCCACCGTTTCCGCCGGCCCCGCCGTCGCCGCTGTAACTGAACCCACCTTGACCGCCGTCACCGCCGGAGCCGAACACCAAGCCGGAGCTACCGCCGTGGCCGCCGGCGGCGCCGTCACCAAGGGTCGAGGTTCCACCGACACCGCCCGCGCCACCGGACCCGAACAGCATTCCGCTGTTGCCACCGGCGCCGCCGGAACCGGCGTTCTTGAGGCCGAACGCACCGGCCCCGCCGTCCCCACCCCCGGCTCCGACCAAACCTGCGAGCAGCCCGCCGGTTCCGCCCGTGCCGCCCGCGCCGCCGATCGCGTTCGTTCCACCGAAACCGCCGCCTCCGGCGCCGCCGTGTCCACCGCCGCCGAACAACCCACCGGCACCACCGACTCCGCCCGCACCGCCGAGGGTTGCGGCCGTGCTGACCACGAATCCTCCGGAACCGCCCGTCCCACCATCACCGAACAACCAACCGCCGGCGCCGCCGGCGCCGCCATTGCCTCCGGCCGCGCTGCCGGTGGAGCCCCAGCCGGCGCCGCCCGCCCCGCCGGTACCGAAGAGTCCGGCCGCCCCACCGGCCCCGCCGTTGGCCCCGACGCCGCCGGATCCGCCGGCGCCGCCGTCGCCGAGCAGGATTCCGCCGGCCGCGCCGTTTTGGCCGCTCCCAGGCGCTCCGGACAGGCCGTTACCGATCAGTGGGCGCCCCAGCGACGCTTCGAAGGGCGCATTGACCATGCTGAGCGTCTGTTGTTGCAAGACGTGCACGGGAGAGTTGTTCAGCGCCGCGTTGAACCCATCGGCACCCAGCAACAAGCCGCTGCTACCGCCGATGCCGGTGCCGCCCGGTGCCGGGCCCGTGCCGCCGTTGCCGCCGTTGCCCCCGTTGCCGATCAAGACGGCGTTTCCGCCTGCCCCGCCGGCGCCGCCGGACGTCACGCCCTGCCCGCCGGCGCCGCCCGCGCCGCCGTTGCCGAACAACGCCCCACCCCAGCCGCCATCTCCGCCGGACGCGGCGATACCTCCGGCCAGGGCGGCGCCGCCGGTGCCGCCGATCCCGCCGTTGCCCAGCAGCAGGGCGCGCCCGCCGTTCCCGCCGGCGCCGCCGGTAGCGTTGCCGACCCCGCCGGCGCCCCCGACTCCGCCGTTGGATGCCAGCAGGCTGGCGGTGCCGCCGTCACCGCCGCTACCGCCGGCGACGGCGCCGAATCCTCCGTCGCCACCCGAACCGCCGTTGCCGAACAGCAACCCGGCGCTACCGCCGTTCCCGCCGCCGCCGCCGGCGCCGATCAGCCCCGTTCCACCGGCCCCGCCGGCACCGCCCTGGCCATACAGCAGTCCTCCGCTGCCCCCGGCGCCGCCGGTACCACCGTTGCCGGTGCCGCCGTTGAGGCCGAACAGCACGCCGTCGCCGGCGTTGCCCCCCGCCCCGCCCGCGCCGAACAGGCCCGCGCCGCCGCCGACGCCACCGTTGCCGCCGTTGCCGTTGCCGCCCAGCGCCGAGCCGCCCAAACCACCGGCTCCGCCCTGTCCCCACAGGAACCCGCCGGCACCGCCGTTACCGCCGGCCCCGCCGTTGCCGCCGGTGCTGTTGCCACCGGCTCCGCCGGCCCCGCCGAGGCCGATGAGGCCGGCGGCCCCGCCGCTTCCGCCGGTGCCGCCGGTCAGGTTGGGTCCGTCGACGACGACGCCCGACCCGCCGGCCCCGCCATCACCGATCAGCCATCCGCCCGGTGAACCGTGCTGGCCCGTTCCGGGGGCTCCATTGGCCCCGTTGCCGATAAGCGGGCGTCCCGTGAGCGACAGCACCGGCGCGTTGACCACATCCAGGAGCGTCCGCAGCGGCTCGGCGTTGGCGGCTTCGGCTCCGGCATAAGCGGCCGCGCCGGCGGTCAACGACCGCACGAACGTTTGATGAAGAGCCTCCGACTGCGTGCGGAGCGTCTGATAGGCCTGCGCGTGGCCGGAGAACACCGCCGCGATCGCCGCCGAAACGTCGTCTTCGGCGGCGGCCAGCAGCGCGGTGGTCGGAGCCGCGGCGGCGTCGCCGGCGAAACTCAACCGTGAGCCGATGCCCGCCAGGTCTGTGGCCACTGTCTCCAGCACTGCTGGCAACGCGAATACAAACGACACTTGCGACCTTTCCTCCGAGTCGGCGGGCTCGATACCCCGCACGAGAGCCGGGCAAGTGCATCATGTTGCGCGCGAGCATGTCTTGGCTTTGGCGAAAACCGGTGTCAGGTCCTGGCACGGGCCCACAGCAGCTCGTTGGGCAATTCACAGCCGGCTCACATTCACACCGCGGCGCGCGAGGGGAATTCTGGCAATGCGGCGTGAAGCGGGTGAATGGGACTGCATGTCGCTGATCCGGAAGGGGGACTTCGGGTGGTCGTTGCGACAGCGGAGGGGCGTACGCGCAGGCTCGGTCCGCGGGTGGTGGCCAGGGTCGCGCGGCAGGAGTGGCTCGATCGGCCCAGTTACCGGTTCGAGCATGTGTTGGCATTGGCTCTCAATGCGTGGGGCCCCGCACGCGACCGGGTGATGAACGTGCTCAACGGTGTCTGGCTGGGACACCCGGTGCATCCGCCGTTGGCGTCGTTGGCCAGTGGGGCGCTGGGAACGACGGTGGCCCTGGACGCCCTGAGCCTGGTGCCCGGACGGCGCCCCGCCGCCGACCGGAACACCGCGCAGATCGCGTCGCACTCCCTGGAATTGGGGCTGCTGGCGAGTGTCGGCTCGGCCGTCACCGGTGTGTCCGACTGGCAGCACACCCACGAGGAAGATCGGCGCGTGGGGTTGGTGCACGGTGCGGTGAACACCTTCGCGACGCTGCTGTACGCCGTGTCCTGGCACGACCGCCGCCGGGGCCGCCGATTGCGGGCCATGGCGCTGTCCGCGTTGGGTTATGCGATCACGATGGGCGGCGGATATCTGGGCGGTGCCCTGGTTTTCGAATCCGGTATCGGAGTCGACCAGTCCGGTGACCGGCTCCGCACCAGGCAGTGGACGCCGGTGCTGCCTGCCGGCGCGCTGAACGGAAAGCCGGTCCGCGTCGAGGTGGACGGCGTGGGCTTGGTGGTGTGCCAGACCGGACCCGGAGAGGTATCGGCCTTCGGCGAGTTCTGTCCACACCTGGCGGCGCCGATGGCTGACGGCTGGATCGATCGCGGGCGGATCGTATGTCCCTGGCACGGTTCACGATTCGCGCTGGATTCCGGTGAAGTGTTGCGCGGTCCCGCGGCGACGCCGTTGCCGCGCTACGAGGCCCGATTGGTGGAAGGAACAGTAGAAGTGCGCGGAGTAGCCCATTGAACGCCTACGAAGTACTCAGGGAACATCATGTGGTGCTGAAAGGGTTGGGCCGCAAGGTCAGTGAGGCACCGGTGAACAGCCAGGAACGGCACGAGCTTTTCGACGAGATGCTGTTGGAGCTCGACATTCATTTCCGCATCGAGGATGACCTCTACTACCCGGCACTGTCGGCGGCCAGTGAGCTGATCGCGATAGCCCATGCCGAGCACCGCCAGGTGGTCGACCAGCTGGGTGTCCTGTTGCGCACTCCGCAGAGTGCCCCGGGCTACCTCGACGAGTGGAACACATTCAAGACCGTCCTCGAGGCCCATGCGGACGAGGAGGAACGCGACATGATTCCGGCGCCCCCGCCGGTACAGATCACCGACGCCGAACTGGAGCAACTCGGGAACAAGATGGCCGCGCGGATCGCACAGCTGCGCGGTTCGTCGCTGCACAAGCTGCGTACCAGGGGCAAGGCGACGCTGCTGAAGGCGATCTAACCCGGGGCGCGCCGGCCGATTCCGGCCATCATGACCGGCGTGTGCACGCGGATGTCCTCCCCGAACCGCGCCGCGGCTGCGTCGGCGTCTTCGCGCGAGAGCAACCCGGCTTCCACCACGGCTGCGCGCAAGCTTTCGAAGGACAACCGAAAGAAGTCGAAACCCGTTGTGCGTGAATCGATGACCTTAGCCCGGCCCTCGCCCCGAACCTCGGTCAGTCCGGCGTCGGCCATGTCGGCGACGACGCGTCGCCCGTAGTACGGCTCGGAACCGGCACGTCGGCTGAATTCGAGGATCGCCTCTCTGACCCGTTCGAACAGCGGGTCGTCTCGATCGAAGCCCAACGCCGTGCAGTCGAAATCCTCGATCACCATCCAACCGCCGGGGCGTAGCGTCGCCGCCAGCCGGTCCAGAATCTGGCGTCGTTCCGGCAGGTGCTCGAGCACCAGCCGGGCATGCACCAGGTCGAACTCGCCCTCGGGCAGGTCGGCGGTGCGGATGTCGAGGCACCTGACCTCGATGTCGTCGTCGGCGAGTGAATCGAGAAAACGGGTGTCGATGTCGACGGCTACCACGGTGGCCCCGCGACCGGTCATCCAGTGCAGGAGAGATCCGCCGCCGGCGCCGACTTCCAAACAGCGCCAGGGCTTTTCATCCGCGCGAAGGCCGAGCTCGGCCAGCAGCGCCCGGGTGCCCGGATCCCAGAGGCTCTCGATCGCGGCCAGCCGGGTCCGTTCGTCGGCGTAGCCCTGGTCGTAGACGTAGTCGCTCGGCATGGGGCCAAGGGTATCGGTCTGCTCCAGGGCGACCGACGTGTGCCGGATGCACCTGGACTGGCGGTGCTGCCGCCCAGCGTGTGACGTATGACGAACTCGCTCAGGAATAGGGCCGAAATCGGAAGTCGGCGAGTAGCCTCACGCTACGTGGAGGCCGCATCGAAGCCCGTCGCGTCGCAACGTGACATCTCGGCGGAGATGGCCATCATCGCGGCCGATTACCAGTCAAGTGGCGAGGCTGAAGCAATGCCGCGCCTGGACTATCCACCTTATCGCAGCAGCATCCTTCGCTACCCGAGCAATCCGTTGCTGGCCGTCGACCCCGACGAGATCGAGCGGTGGGCACCCTGTTTCGGTCATCAGGACGTCGACCCGCTCGACGCCGACCTGACAGCCGGCCACCCGGGGGAACCGATCGGCGAGCGCATCATCGTGACCGGGCGGGTGATCGACGGTTCCGGCCGTCCGGTCCCCGGGCAGTTGCTGGAGATCTGGCAAGCCAACGCGAGCGGCCGCTACCGGCATGAACGCGACCGGCACCCGGCGCCGCTCGACCCCAACTTCACCGGCGCCGGTCGCTGCCTGACCGGACCCGACGGCTGCTACCGCTTCAGGACCATCAAGCCCGGGCCCTACCCCTGGCGTAACCACCGCAACGCCTGGCGACCCGCGCACATCCACTTCTCGTTATTCGGAACGGCTTTCACCCAGCGACTGGTCACCCAGATGTACTTTTCCGGTGATCCGCTGCTCGCGCTGGACCCGATCTTTCAGTCGGTCCTGGATCCCGCGGCGCGGCAACTGCTGATCGCCCACTACGACCACGGCGTCACCGAACCCGAGTACGCGATGGGGTACCGTTGGGACATTGTGCTGCGATGACCCAATATCACTGCACCGCAGGACAAACGATCGGACCGTTCTTCGGTATCGGCCTGCCGTTCGCGCGCGGTAACGAATTGGTCTGTGACGCCTTCCCGGGCGCTGTTGAATTGTGCGGCACCATTTTCGACGGGGCCGGCGCCGGGGTGCCCGACGCCTTGGTGGAGATCTGGCAGGCCGACGGCGCCGGCCGGATTCCGCGGGCGTCCGGGTCCCTGCGACGCGACGGTTGGACGTTCACCGGCTGGGGGAGGGCAGCGACGGACGCCGACGGGCACTACGGCTTCACCACGGTGACTCCGGGTCCGACTGGTGCCGGCCGCGCGGCGTATTTCGCGGTCACCGTCTTCGCACGGGGTTTGACGGATCGTCTTTTCACCCGCGCCTACCTGCCCGAGACCGACCTGGACAACGATCCGGCGCTGGCCGCGGTCGACCCCCGGCGCCGGGCGACCATGCGCTGCGTCGCCGACAACGGCTCGGGCCGAACGCGATACCGTTTCGATGTGCACTTGCAGGGGCCCCAGGAGACCGTGTTCCTGGCATACCGGGGCGATCGGCGGTGACCAACCTGCTCTGGCCCGGTGACGAACGCGCCGGCGACCACATGACCGACCGGGCGCTGCTGCAGTCGATGGTCGCAGTGGAGACGGCATGGCTGGGTGCGCTGGCCGCGGCCGAACTGGCACCGGTGGCACGGGTGGACCTGAAGTCGCTGGTGACGGAGCACGACTGCGAGCGGCTCGCCGTCACCGCGGAGAACGGCGGCAACCCGGTGATCGGATTGGTGACACTGCTGCGTCAGCGTGCGGTGCCGGCACTGGGTCCATGGATCCATCGTGGACTGACCAGCCAGGACGTCGTCGATACCGCCCTGATGGCGGCCCTGCGGGCCGTCATCGACCAACTCCGAACCCAGTTGCTGAGCCAGATCTCCGCGCTGGCCGACCTTGCCGCCGCGCACCGGATGACGCCGATGGTCGCGCGCACCCTGACTCAACATGCCGCGCCCAGCACGTTCGGCGTCAAAGCGGCCGGCTGGCTCAACGCTGTTCTCGATGCCTTGGCCCGGCTGGACACAGTGTCCACCCCCGCACAGTTCGGTGGCGCCGCCGGAACCTGTTCGGCCATGGTGGAATTGGCGACGTTGCGCCCCGGCGATGCTGACCCCATTGCGGTCGCTGAACGTGTAGCGCGCAGCGCCGCAACGACTTTGGGACTCGACTTCCGCCCGCCCTGGCACACCGCACGGGCACCGATCACGGTTGCGGCCGACGCGTTGGTTGCATGCACCGACAGTTGGGGCCGCATCGCCTCCGACGTGGTCACCCTGGCCAGGCCTGAAATCGCCGAACTGAGCGAACCCGCCGTCGACGGTCGCGGCGGGTCGTCGTCCATGCCGCACAAGCGCAATCCCGTGCTGTCGATCTTGATCCGGCGCGCCGCGGTGGCGGCTCCGCCGTTGGCGGCAACACTGCACACCGCCGCCGCACTGGCCAACGACGAGCGTCCCGACGGCGCCTGGCATGTCGAGTGGGACACCCTGCGGACGTTGGCACGGCGCACAGTGGTGGCGGCCTCCCAATGCGACGAACTGCTTTCCGGCCTGCGGGTGCATGTCGAACGAATGGCTGAAAACCTCTCCGCCGCAGATGTTCTCGGTGAGCAATTGGCGATCGCGGATCTGACGGGTAGGTCGCCGTCGTCGACCTACTTCGGCGCGATCGACAGACTTATCGACGAGAGCTTGCTGCGGGCTCGACGGGCACTCGCCGGTTAACCCGGCTTCTGCGCGACGATGGCCACCGCGGCCAGGCGCTCACGGTGCTTGCGGAAGGTGTCTCGCATCGCCATTACCCGCTTGCGGGCTTCCGGGTGGGTCAGCACATTCTTGCCGAATCTCAATGCCCCCCAGAGGCCCTCGTCGGCGAGCACCCGTCTCGGCTGGAGCAGGGCCATCGGCGCCGTCGCGACATGCTGCACCACCAGTCCATGGCCGCCCAGCAGCTCCGACCACTCCGCCACCGTCAGCGGACGCGCATTGACCTTGATTGCGCGAGCCAGTGCCTGCCGGATGTCGGTCTTGATCTCCACGGGCAGATCATCAGGTGTCAGCGCGAGTTCGTGAATGGCATAGCGGCCTCGCGGACGCAGCACCCGCGCGGCTTCGGCGACGATCGCGTGCTTGGCGGCATCGCTCTGCATGGTCAGCATCGCCTCGCCGATCACGACGTCCGCACTGGCGTCCGGCAACCCGGTCTGCGCCGCGTCGGCGACCCTGACCTCACCGTGGCCCGCCAGCAGGCCGCGTACCCGGTTGGCCGCGTCCGGGTCGGCTTCCGCGCCCACGTAGGAGCGAGGACCCCGGGCGATGATCTCGGCGGCGGTCCGGCCCAGCCCCGGGGCCAGCTCGAGCACATCGGCGTCGGCCACTTCGGCCCGGGCCAGCAGGGTACGGGTGGTTTCCACGCCGCCGGGGCGCAGCACCCGCTTGCCCAACCGTGCCAGCAGCCAATGCCCCGGGACGTGCGCGTCGTCCCGGTCCGATTGGGGAAGGGGTTCCGGGTGGGCGGTCATCAACATCGTCCCTGTCGCTCTGTCAATCCGGGCTGGCGGTGAACTGTAGGGTTGCAGCCATCCCGGGTTTTTGCAATGTGACTTGTGCAAAACTGCTCGTGCCGCACGAGCTCGGAAAGGGTGGGTGACCCGTCATGTCGGAGCCTGATCAACCAGGGGCCACCGGTAGACGTCGCGAGGTGCTGCGGATTCTGCGCGCATCCCGCGTGCCGCTGAGCATCGCCGCGATCGCCCGCATGCTGCGCGTCCACCAGAACACCGTGCGTTTCCACCTGGACGGCTTGGTCGGCGACGGCAAAGTCGAACGTGTGGGTCCGCACCGCCGCGGTCCCGGACGGCCGCCGCTGATGTTCCAGGTGGTGCCACAGATGGACCGCGACGGGACGCGGCAGTACCGCTTACTCGCCGAGATTCTGGCCATCAGCCTTGCCGGCAAACGGAATTCGAGTTCCCTGGCGGTCGCCGCCGGGCGGTCCTGGGGTGAGCGGCTGGGATCCCCGGGGGCCTACCCGGTTGCCGATCAGTCCATCGGACACCTGATCGGGGTGCTTGACAACCTGGGCTTCGAACCCGAGCTGCGGGACTCTGACGGCAAGCAGCAGCTCGGGCTCCGGCACTGCCCGTTCCTCGAACTCGCCGAACGGCAGTCCAGTGTGGTGTGCCCGGTGCACCTCGGGCTCATGCGCGGAGCCCTGGAAGCGTGGGCCGCGCCGGTGACCGTCGACCGGCTGGAACCGTTCGTCGAGCCTGACTTGTGCCTGGCGCACCTCGCTCCGGCAGGAGCCGCGCGGTGAACGCCGGACCAGCCGTCGAAGTGGCCATCACGTTCATCTGGCTCGGTATGGTGCTGGCAATCTCGTTCCTGGAGGCCCCGCTGAAGTTTCGGGCACCCAATGTGACGCTGCAGATCGGGTTGAGTATCGGCCGGCTGGTCTTTCGTGCGCTCAACACCGTGGAAGTAGCGTTCGCCCTGATAATCGGTGCTCTCCTGGTGGCCGGCCCGACCCCGCTGCGGATCATTGTGGCCTTCTCGGTGGCAGCGGTCACCCTGGCCGCGCAGCTGCTCGCGGTGCGTCCGCGGTTGACCCGTCGTTCCGATGAGGTGCTCGCCGGGCTGGATGCACCGCGCTCGCGCGCTCACTACGCCTACGTCGGTTTAGAGGTGGTCAAGGTGGTGGCGTTAATTGTGGCGGGGATACTGCTACTGAACAGCTGAGAGATGAGGTGCCATGGAATCCATTTCGCTGAACGACCTGGCGTCCGAGAAGCTGGCCGAGGCACGCACGACGCACAGCGGCCGCGCCGCTCACACCATCCACGGTGGCCACACTCACGAACTGCGCCAGACCGTGCTGGCCCTGCTCGCGGGCCACGACCTCGCCGAGCACGACAGTCCCGGTGAGGCGACCCTGCAGGTGCTGCAGGGTCACGTACGCCTGACCGCCGGTGCGGACGTGTGGGACGGGAAGGCCGGAGATTACGTGGCGATCCCGCTGGTACGGCACGCGCTGCACGCGGTGCAGGACTCGGTGGTGATACTGACCGTGCTGAAGTCCCAGCCGGGCGCCTCGCACTGAACGTGCTTGCCACGTCCTGGTCGCGGGACTTCGGTTTGCGGGTGCCGATCGTCAACGCCCCGATGGGCGGCGTCGCGGGCGGCAGGCTGGCGGCCGCGGTGAGCGCGGCCGGCGGTCTGGGCATGGTCGGGATGGGCAGCACCTCAACACGGGCGTCGCTGGCCGCCGAATTGCGGCACGTGCGCGGGCGGTTCGGCATCGGTCTGGTGGACTGGGTGATGAGAAGGAGCCGCGGCCTGCTCGACGACGCGCTTGCCGCCCAACCGGTACTGCTGTCGGTCAGCTTCGGCACCGACTGGTCCTGGGTTGCTCTGGCACGCGACGCCGGGATCGCCACTGCCATACAGGTTTACGACGCCCCGGGTGCCCGCCGTGCGGCGGATGCCGGTGTTGACATCCTGGTGGCGCGCGGGTCCGAAGGCGGCGGTCACGGCGAGACGCGGCTCGCGACCCTGCCGTTGCTGGATGTGGTGTTGGACGCGGTGTCGGTGCCGGTGCTGGCCGGTGGTGGAATCGCCTCGGCGCAGCCTGGCCGCCGTGCTGGCCGCCGGAGCCAGCGGGGCGTGGGTGGGCACCCGGCTGGCGGCCTGCCCGGAGGCTCTGACCGGCGAGCCGGCCCGCCAGGCGATGATCGGCGCGGCCGCCACCGACACCCGGGTCACCCGGGTGTTCGACGTCGCCGCCGGTCTGCCGTGGCCGCAGAGGTACCCGTCGCGGGTGTTGGCCGACGAGTTCGTCACGCGCTGGACGGGCCGCGAGGAGTCACTGGCGGCCGACCCGGTCGCCTGCGTGCAACCGCTGAATCCGGTCGACGCCGGCCAGAGTGTAGGGATGGTCCGCGACGACGCCCCGGCAGCCGAGGTCATCGGCACGATGTGCACCGGTGCGCAGCAGCTGTTGGCGCGCTGGGGCTGATGCACGGCCCAATGGTGCTGCGTCTCAGCGAGATTCGGGGTAAGTGACTCAGACGCCGCGCAGGTACCGCTTGGCGGCCACCCGCTGGGCGACCGCGGCGAACGGTCTGCCGAGTTTGCTCCACCAGGTCCCCGGACGCGAGAACGCCGAAACCTCGGCGTACACCGCGGAGGTTTTCGGATCGTAACGGATGGCGAAGCGCTCCTCGCCGCATTCCGGATGGCCGGGAAGTGTGCCGTAAGCGAAGCCGCGCTCGTCGGGTTCATCGATCACGTACACAACCCGGCACGGGGCGCGCAGCACGCCCAACATCCCGACGACCACCACGGTAGAGACCGCGACGGTCTCCGAGCTGGCGGTCACCTTCAGCCCGGCGCCGCGCTGCATACCCCAGTGCATGACAGCGTTGGCCGCCTCTTCGAATCGCTGCCGTCCGGCGCCGATCTGTGCCGATACGCTCAAATGGCGGTAGCCCGGCGGTAGTTGGTCTGCCGCCGTCGCGCCCACTTCCTGATAGGTCAGCTGCTGGCGGGCAAGTGCGTCCAGGTCCACCCACCCCAGCTTGCCACGTCTGCCGCCGGCCGGGTCTGCCGTGCGGCCCGTCGAACCAGGGGGGTGATCTGTGTGCAGCGGTTCTTCCGGTCAGGCGGTACCGTCAAAATCGTGGCTCTACAGGCAACGGGAACATTCACACTCGGCAGCGACTTGACGATCAATCGGCTCGGGTTCGGCGCGATGCGGCTGACCGGAGACGGGGTCTGGGGGCCGCCCGCCGATCGCGGCGAATGCGTGCGGGTGTTGCGCCGCGCCGTCGAACTGGGCGTGAATTTCATCGACACCGCCGACTCCTACGGCCCGTATGTCTCGGAGGAGATCATCCGCGAGGCGCTGCACCCCTATTCCGGCCTGGTGATCGCCACCAAGGCCGGTCTGCTGCGCACGGGTCCGAATGTCTGGGTGCCCCTGGGCAATCCGAGTTACCTGCGGCAGGAATGTGAGATGAGCCTGCGGCGGCTCGGCGTCGACACCATCGACCTGTTTCAGCTGCACCGCGTCGACTCCAACTTCCCGCTGGCTGACCAACTCGGTGAGTTGGTGACACTGCAGGGCGAAGGCAAGATCCGCCACATCGGGCTGTCCGAGATCGATGTCGACCAACTCAACGCCGCTCGCGAGATCGCGCCGATTGTCTCGGTGCAGAACATGTATAACCTGACATCGCGGGGCGCCGAACCGCTACTGGATGTCGCGACCACCCAGGGCATCGGTTTCATTCCCTGGTTTCCTCTGGCATCGGGACCGCTCGCCGCGCCCGACGGTCCGTTGCAGAAGATCGCCGCCGCCCACGACGCGACGCCGTCACAACTCGCTCTCGCGTGGCTGCTCAAGCGGTCGCCGGTGATGATTCCGATCCCGGGCACCTCGCGGGTGGCGCACTTGGAGGAGAACGTCGCCGCTGCCGACATCGAGCTGACCGACGAGGAATTCGAGGCACTGTCGGCCGCCGGCGCCGCGCAGCAGCCTGATTGAGCGTCGCGGGCTCGCATCGAGCGACCGCGCACCCCCGAACTACCGGTTCTGGCAGGCCAATACGGTGTTCTGATGGCAGCCGACCCTCAGCAGCACCCCGGCGGCGGCTTCAACCCGCCCGAACCGACCGACAGGGGCGGGCCGGACTACGGCAGGTTCATCGACGCGGTGCGCGCGCTGCAGGATCACGCCCGAGCCGTCGACGCCCCCGACGAGGTGATCACAGCGGCCGCCGACAAGCTGGAGGAACTCTCAGCGCTGCTGGCGCCGTACGACGCTGACGAATGGCAGTCGCCATCGGGCCGCCGCATGGACCTGCCCATGCGCGGCAACGTATTGACGGTGCCGATGAGTGCCCACAAGACCGACGACGGCCGCATCGCGGGCTGGGCACGATTCGCCCGGTTTCACCTCGGGCGCAACGGCGCGGTGCACGGCGGTTCGCTCGGCATGCTGTTCGACACGGTGCTCGGTTTGACGGCGTCGGTGCTCACCGGCAGCCGCCGTCAGCGCACCGCGTATCTCAAGATCGACTACCGCAACATCGTGCCGATCGAACAAGAGCTGCAATTCGACGCCGGGATCGACCGCGACGAGGGACGCAAGATCTTCGTGTCCGGCCGGTTACGCGACGGCGACCGGCTGTTGACCGAAGCCGAGGCCTTGTTTGTGCGGCTCAAGCCCGGTCAGCCATGAGGGCGCGGCTCCCGAAAAATATGGTCATCCAGTTATAGTCGCCGCAATGAATAATAGCCTTGACAAATCATTGCATTAGTGTCGAATATTGACTGGTGCGGTGCTGGTTCGCTGATCCAACCCGGGCATCCGGCGCCGCACCGTGCCGAGGACATCGGCACTGACGGCAATGGAGATGGTGGTCGGGACCATGACCGAGATCCTGTATTCGGCGAGTCGTCGAAACCGGTCAGCCGGTGGACAAGAACCCTCCGTGGCGATCGTCGTCCCCGCATATAACGAGGAACCCTTCATCCGCAAGTGCCTGGAGTCCTGCGTCCGGCAAACGTCCCTTCCCGACGAGATCATCGTCGTCAACAACCGCTCGACTGACGACACCGAAGTAATCGCGCGCCGTTTCCAAAGCGAAAATCCTCACATCGCCATCCAGGTGTTGAGCCAGGCCGACTATCAAGGCATTGCGCCGACCCGCGATCGCGGATTCGACAACGTAAGCAGCACCGTCATCGGCCGAATCGACGCCGATTCCCGGCTTCCCGAGCAGTGGGTCGAAACGGTGCGCCGCCGCTTTCGAGACCCCGATCTCGACGCGGTGACGGGCCCCGTGTGGTACTACGACATGCCGCTGCCGGGGCCGGTCTTTCGGCTTGATCGCGCCGTCCGGGGCTGGTTGCACCGAAACGCGAAAGATCAGCGATTTCTGCTCGGGTCGAATATGGCGATGCGGACTTCGGCATGGCGCGCCGTCCGTCACCTCACCCGGCTGGATCTCGAAGACCAACTTCATGAAGACATCGACCTGGCTCTGACCCTGTTCAAGAACAATTTCACGATCGACTACGAGCCCGCACTCGTGGCGGGAGCGTCCGGCCGGCGGGTGGAGAACTCTCCGCGCGATTTCTATCGGTACGCGACGCGCTACCTCAGGACAACCAAGGTCCACCACGTTGACAGCCGCGCAGCCCTGATCACCATTGCAATTCTGTTGTCGGGGTATTTCCCGGCGCGCGTCATGCGCTTGTTCCACAAAGTCTTCTGCGAAGTCGACAACACCCTTGCGCCGGTGGGCAAGCCGCGCACAATCGGCGCACGGGGGACTGTGGTTACCCAGCCGTTCGCGCCACCACTGCCGTTTCCGCCGGCGGCCTGATGCGAGGTTCGGGTTGACTCCGGTCAGCCCGGGTAGCAATCGCTCTCACGCGGGCGGTATCAACCCGCACGAACGGACGCACGAGCCTCGTGTCCCACAGCCTGTGACGAACGGCGACCACCTCGTCGCCGCCGGGGACGCCCGATTAGCGTGCCTCGGCCCGGACAGCGTTAACTCACCTTGAGTGCCTCCCCGATAGCATGGTCCGCGATCGCTTGCTAACCCGCTGAGCATTGGAGACCAAACCGATGACCGCCGCCGCCCAACCCGACAGAGCAGCCCCGATCCGGGTTCCTGCCGGGACCACCGCGGCGGCCGCGGTCGGCGAGGCAGGTTTACCGCGGCGCGGGACGCCCGACGCGGTCGTGGTGGTCCGCGACGCCGACGGCAAGCTGCGTGACCTGGCCTGGGTTCCCGATGCCGACGCCGAGGTCATCCCGGTGGCAGCCAACACCGAGGAGGGGCGCAGCGTCATCCGGCACTCGACCGCGCACGTGCTGGCCCAGGCGGTGCAGGACCTGTTCCCGCACGCCAAACTCGGCATCGGCCCACCCATCGCCGACGGTTTCTACTACGACTTCGACGTCGCCGAACCGTTCACGCCGGAGAACCTGCAGGCACTGGAAAAGCGGATGCGCCAGATCGTCAAGGAAGGCCAGCTGTTCGACCGGCGGGTCTACGCGTCCAAGGACGAGGCGCGCGAAGAGCTGGCCAACGAACCGTTCAAGCTCGAACTCGTCGACGACAAGTCCGTGGGAACCGACATGATGGCCGAAATCATGGAGGTGGGCGGGGACGAACTCACCGCCTACGACAACCTCAATCCGCGCACCCGGGAACGGGTGTGGGGGGATCTGTGCCGCGGCCCGCACATTCCGACCACCAAACACATTCCCGCGTTCAGGCTCACCCGCAGTTCGGCGGCATACTGGCGCGGCGACCAGAACAACGCCAGCCTGCAACGCATCTACGGCACGGCCTGGGAGTCGCAGGAGGCACTGGACAGGCATCTCGAGTTGATCGCCGAAGCCCAGCGCCGCGATCACCGCAAACTGGGTGTCGAATTGGACCTGTTCAGCTTTCCCGACGAGATCGGTTCCGGCCTGGCGGTGTTTCACCCCCGGGGTGGCATCATCCGCCGCGAGCTGGAGGAGTACTCACGGCGCAAGCACGAGCAGGCCGGGTACCAGTTCGTCAACACCCCGCACATCACCAAGGAACAGCTGTACGTGACGTCGGGCCACCTGGAGTGGTACGCCGACGGCATGTACCCGCCGATGCACCTCGACGCGGAGTTCAACCCGGACGGCACCGTGCGCAAGCCCGGGCAGGATTATTACCTCAAGCCGATGAACTGCCCGATGCACCACCTGATCTACCGTTCGCGGGGCCGGTCCTATCGCGAGCTTCCGTTGCGGCTCTTCGAGTTCGGCAGCGTCTACCGCTATGAGAAGTCCGGCGTCATCCACGGCCTCACCAGGGTGCGCGGCATGACCCAGGACGACGCGCACATCTACTGCACCCTCGACCAGATGCGCGACGAGCTGACGTCGGTGTTGCGGTTCGTGCTGGACCTGCTGGCCGATTACGGTCTGAACGACTACTACCTGGAGCTCTCCACCAAGGACCCGGACAAGTACGTCGGCTCCGACGAGGTGTGGGAGCAGGCCACCGGAATTCTGCGGGAGGTCGGTGAGGCCTCCGGCCTGGAACTGGTCCCCGACCCCGGCGGCGCGGCGTTCTACGGCCCGAAGATCTCGGTGCAGGTCAAGGATGCGTTGGGCCGCAGCTGGCAGATGTCGACGCTGCAGGTCGACTTCACCATGCCGGACCGCTTCGAGCTGGAGTACACCTCAAGCGACGGCACCCGGCAGCGGCCTGTGCTGATCCACCGGGCGCTGTTCGGGTCCATCGAGCGGTTCTTCGGCATCCTGACCGAGCACTACGCGGGGGCGTTCCCGGCCTGGCTGGCACCGGTTCAGGTGGTCGGCATCCCGGTCGCCGACGAGCACATCGCTTACCTGGAAGATGTTGCCGCCCAATTGAAATCGCACGGGGTGCGGGTGGACGTGGACACCAGCGACGACCGGATGGCCAAGAAGATCGTGAACCACACCAACCAGAAGGTGCCGTTCATGCTGCTGGCCGGAGACCGCGACGTCCAGGCCGGCGCGGTCAGTTTCCGTTTCGGTGACCGCACCCAGATCAACGGGGTGGACCGCGACAGCGCGGTGGCGGCCATCGCCGACTGGATTGCCCGGCGCGAAAATGCCACGCCCACAGCAGAACTGGTGAAAGTCGCGGAGAGCGATCGTGAGTGACCCGGCTGACGAGGACACGATTCTGGATCGCGGCGTCGGCGAGCGTGACCATCTGCAGCGGTTGTGGACCCCGTACCGGATGAACTATTTGGCCGAAGGGCCACTCAAGCGCGACGAGGACAGCCGCGCCGAACCGTTCACCGACATCCCGCGGATGTCCGACGAAGAAGGTCTGGTGGTCGCGCGCGGCGAACTCGTCTACGCCGTCCTCAACCTGTACCCCTACAACCCGGGTCACCTGATGGTGGTGCCCTACCGGCGGGTGTCGGAGCTCGAGGACCTCACCGACGCCGAGAGCGCCGAGGTGATGGCCTTCACCCAGAAGGCGATCCGCGTCATCAAGAATGTCTCGCGACCGCACGGTTTCAACGTCGGCATGAACCTCGGCACTTCGGCGGGCGGCTCACTGGCCGAGCATCTGCACGTGCACGTGGTGCCCCGGTGGGGTGGCGATGCGAACTTCATCACCATCGTCGGTGGGTCGAAGGTGATACCGCAGCTGCTGCGCGAAACCCGTCGGCTGCTGGCCGAGGAATGGGCAAAGCAATCATGAGCAAGCTCCCGTTCCTGTCCCGGGCGTTCTTCGCCCGCCTCACCGACCCGGTGGCCCGGGCGGCGCTGAGGGTGGGTCTGACGCCGGACATCGTCACCGTCATCGGCACCGTCGGCTCGATGACCGGTGCATTGGTGTTTTTTCCGATGGGCAAGCTGTTCATCGGCGGGTGTGTGGTCTGGTTCTTCACCCTCTTCGACATGGCCGACGGGGCAATGGCGCGCGAGCGCGGCGGCGGCACCCGCTTCGGCGCGGTACTGGACGCCACCTGCGACCGGATCAGTGACGGCGCGGTGTTCTGCGGACTGGTCTGGTGGATCGCCTTCCACATGCACGATGAGCCGCTGACCATCGCGACCCTGATCTGCCTGGTCACCTCGCAGGTGATCTCCTACATCAAAGCCCGTGCCGAAGCCAGCGGATTGCGCGGCGACGGCGGCTTCATCGAGCGCCCGGAGCGGCTGATCATCGTGCTGGTCGGCGCCGGAGTATCGGATTTCCCGTTCGTGGCTTGGCCGCCGGCGTTGCCGATCGCGATGTGGCTGCTGGCGGTGCTCAGTGTGATCACCTGCGGGCAGCGGTTGTATGCGGTGCGGACCTCGCCCGGGGCCGTCGATCGCATTCCCATTCCACGAAAGGGCGAGCAGTGATACCTCCGTCGGTGGGTCTGCGAATGCCCGCCAGGCACCGTGAGCTGTTGACCGGCCGGGCCACCGACTGGGCCTATGCGACGGGCTGGCGGGCGGTGCGGGTGTTGCCGGAGTTCGCCGCGCGCAGCACCTTCAAGGCCGGTGCCCGCTACGCGGCCCGCAATGGCGGGCCCGAACAGTTGCGAAAGAACCTGGCGCGGGTCATCGGGGTCCGGCCCGAGCGGGTGCCGGACTCGCTGATGCGCGCCTCGCTGGTGTCTTACGCCCGGTACTGGCGAGAAGCGTTCCGCCTGCCGACGATGGATCTGCGAGACCTGACGCGCCGCCTGGACAGCGGCACCCACGGGCAAGACAACCTCAACGCCGCGCTGGCCGCCGGCCGCGGCGTGGTGCTGGCGTTGCCGCACAGCGGCAACTGGGACATGAACGGGGTGTGGCTGGCGCAGACCTACGACACCTTCGCCACGGTCGCCGAACGCCTGAAACCCGAGTCTCTGTACCGACGTTTCATCGAATACCGCGAAACGCTCGGCTTCGAAGTGATCCCGCACTCCGGCGGTTCTCGACCGCCCTTCGAGGTGTTGTGCGACCGGCTGCGGGACAACCGGATCGTGGCGCTGATGGCCGAGCGTGACCTCACCCGCACCGGTGTCGAAGTCGACTTCTTCGGCGAACCCACCCGGATGCCCGCCGGGCCGGCCAAGCTGGCGATCGCGACGGGGGCGGCGTTGCTGCCCTCGCACTGCTGGTTCTCCGGCGACGGCTGGGAATGCAAGATGCAGGAGCCGCTGGACTGCAGCAGCGGCGACGTCGCCGCCATCACCCAGGCCCTGGCCGATGAGTTCGCGCGCAATATCGCTGCCCATCCCGCAGACTGGCACATGCTGCAACCGCAGTGGCTGGCGGATCTGTCGGACGACCGCCAGGCCTGGTTGAAGGACGGCTGATGCGGATCGGGATGGTCTGCCCCTACTCGTTCGACGTGCCCGGCGGGGTGCAGTCGCACGTGTTGCAGCTGGCCGAGGTGATGAGGGCCCGCGGACACCAAGTCAGCGTGCTGGCACCGGTCTCCTCCGAGACCTCCCTGCCCGACTACGTCGTGTCCGCCGGGAAAGCCGTCCCCATTCCCTACAACGGGTCGGTGGCCCGACTGCGGTTCGGACCGGTCACCTACCGCAAGGTGAAAAAGTGGCTCGCCGACGGCGATTTCGACGTGCTGCACCTGCATGAGCCGGGCGCCCCGAGCCTGTCACTGCTGGCGCTCGACATCGCCGAGGGCCCGATCGTGGCGACGTTTCACACGTCCACCACCAGGTCGGTGGCGATGTCGGTGCTGGGCGGCATGCTGCGGCCCCGGTTCGAGAAGATCGTCGGCCGGATCGCGGTGTCAGACCTGGCGCGGCGCTGGCAGATGGAGTCACTGGGCTCGGACGCGGTGGAGATACCGAACGGTGTCGACGTCGACTCCTTCAACTGCGCGCCGCTGCTGGACGGATACCCGCGACCGGGCAAGACCGTGCTGTTCCTGGGGCGCTATGACGAGCCGCGCAAGGGCATGACGACGCTGCTGGCTGCCATGCCGACCGTGGTGGCCCGTTTCCCCGACGTGCAGCTGCTGATCGTCGGGCGTGGCGACGAGGACGAATTACGCAGCCAGGCAAGCGAATTCGCTGACCATCTGGAGTTCCTCGGACAGGTCGACGACGCCGGCAAGGCGTCGGCGATGCGCAGTGCCGACGTCTACTGCGCGCCGAACACCGGCGGCGAGAGTTTCGGCATCGTCCTGGTGGAGGCGATGGCGGCGGCCACCGCGGTGGTGGCCAGCGACCTGGACGCGTTCCGGCGGGTGCTGCAGGACGGGGAGCTGGGCCGGCTGGTCCCGATCGAGGACGGCGAAGCGATGGCCGCGGCGTTGATCGAGGTGCTCGAGGACGACGCGCTGCGCGAGGCGTACGTCGCCGCCGGTAGCGAAGCGGTGCGACGGTACGACTGGTCGGTGGTGGCCAGTCAGATCATGCGGGTGTACGAGACGGTCGCCGGGTCGGGCGTCAAGGTCCAGGTGGCCAGCTGATGGTGTGGCTGTTGTGGGCCCTAGCCGCCGCGCTGTTCGTGGTGCTGGTGGTCTTCGGCGCCTGGGGCTATCAGCGGGCCAATCGGCTCGACCGGCTCAACGTCCGCTACGACCTGTCCTGGCAGGTGCTGGACAGCGCCCTGGCTCGGCGCGCGGTGGTGGCGCGTGCGGTCGCGGTCGACGCCTACGGTGGCTCGCCGGAGGGCGAGCGGTTGGCGGCGCTGGCAGACGCGGCCGAGCGTGCGCCCCGCGGCTCGCGTGAGACCGCCGAGAACGAGCTCTCGGCCGCCCTCGCACTGGTCGATCCGGCTTCGGTGCCGGCGGCCCTGGTGGCCGAGCTGGCCGATGCCGAGGCGCGGGTGTTGCTGGCCCGCCGCTTTCACAACGACGCGGTCCGGGACACCCTGGTGCTGGCCGAGCGGCGCATGGTCCGGTTGTTCCGGCTGGGCGGAAGAGCGCCGCTGCCGACTTACTTCGAGATCGCCGAGCGGCCGCATGCGCAGCGGCACAGCGGCGACAAGCTCAACCACCGCACCTCGGCGCGGGTGGTGCTGCTGGACGAGGACGGTGCCGTGCTGCTGCTGTGCGGCTCGGATCCCACTATTGCCCGCGCGCCCCGGTGGTGGTTTACCGTCGGCGGCGAAGTCGGGCCCGGTGAACGGTTGGCCGAAGCCGCTGCTCGGGAGCTGGCTGAGGAAACCGGACTGCGGGTCGCGCCGTCGGATCTGGTGGGCCCCGTGTGGCGGCGTGACGAGGTTTTCGAGTTCAACGGGTCGATGATCGACAGCGAAGAGTTCTATCTCGTGCACCGCACCCGCCGGTTCGAGCCGGTGCTAGACGGGCGGACTCAGCTGGAACGCAGCTACATTCACGGCGCCCGCTGGTGCGGACCGGCGGACATCGCCGAGCTGGTCGCCGCGGGCGAGGTGGTGTATCCGCGGCAGCTCGGCGAGCTGTTGCCGGCGGCCAACGAGCTGGCCGACCGGGCAACCAGCCCGCGCGATGCCGTGGTGCCGCAGTCGATCCGCTGACCGTTCGGCGGCCAACACCTTCCGTGACGCGCGCCGCCGAAAGCAAGGGCCCCGCACCCGCGCCCGCCAGGATGCGTGCCGAAGTGAGTTCCGGCGGCGATACGGCGAAATGCATCGCGAGGCTCCCGAACTCGCTGGCCGACAGCTTAGGGCGCGCCTGGGGCCCGCACGCTGAACTTTCGACGAAGCTGCTGCAGCAATCACGGCGGGAAACCGGTTTGTCGCGCCCCTTTAGACTGGTGGTCACTTCGTTGAGTCAAGGAGAGTCGTGGACAACAGCGCCAGCCAGCAGAATGGCGCCCAGCCGGCGTCCGGCCAAACCGGAACCGCGCGGGTCAAACGCGGTATGGCCGAGATGCTCAAGGGCGGCGTCATCATGGACGTCGTCACCCCGGAGCAGGCCCGTGTCGCCGAAGGTGCGGGTGCGGTCGCGGTGATGGCGCTCGAGCGGGTGCCCGCCGATATCCGGGCCCAGGGCGGGGTGTCCCGGATGAGTGACCCCGACATGATCGAGGGCATCATCGAGGCGGTCACCATCCCGGTCATGGCCAAAGCCCGAATCGGCCACTTCGTCGAGGCGCAGATCCTGCAGAGCCTCGGGGTGGACTACATCGACGAGTCCGAGGTACTCACCCCGGCCGACTACACCCATCACATCGACAAGTGGAAATTCACCGTGCCGTTCGTGTGCGGGGCGACCAACCTCGGTGAGGCGCTGCGCCGCATCGCCGAGGGTGCGGCGATGATCCGGTCCAAGGGGGAAGCGGGCACCGGCGACGTTTCCAACGCCACCACGCACATGCGCGCCATCGGTGCCGAGATCCGGCGGCTCAGCTCGTTGTCCGAGGATGAATTGTTCGTTGCCGCAAAGGAATTGCAGGCGTCCTACGATCTCGTCGTGGAGGTCGCCCGGGCCGGCAAGCTGCCGGTGACGCTGTTCACCGCGGGCGGCATCGCCACCCCCGCCGACGCCGCGATGATGATGCAGCTCGGGGCCGAGGGCGTATTCGTCGGGTCCGGCATTTTCAAGGCCGGCGACCCCGCGCAGCGGGCCGCGGCGATCGTCAAGGCCACCACCTTCTACGACGACCCCGACGTGCTGGCCAAGGTGTCACGCGGGCTGGGCGAGGCGATGGTCGGCATCAACGTGGAGGAGATCGCCCAGCCGCACCGACTGGCGCAACGCGGCTGGTGACAGGCGGCTGGTAAGAACATTCCGTGGCGATCGAAGAGATCCTCGATCTCGAGCAACTCGAGGTCAACATCTACCGCGGCAGCGTCTTCAGTCCCGAGTCCGGCTTCTTGCAGCGCACATTCGGCGGGCATGTGGCCGGCCAGTCCCTGGTTTCGGCGGTGCGCACGGTGGACCCGCGCTACCGGGTGCATTCGTTGCACGGCTACTTCCTGCGGCCCGGGGATGCCAAGGAGCCCACCGTGTTCATCGTGGAGCGCACCCGCGACGGCGGGTCGTTCGCGACCAGACGAGTCAACGCGATTCAGCACGGCGAAATCATCTTCAGCATGGGGGCGTCCTTTCAGACCGACCAGGAAGGCATCAATCACCAGGACGCCATGCCCGCCGCGCCGCCACCGGACGGGCTCCCGGGCCTGTCCTCGGTGAAGGTCTTCGATGACGCCGGCTTCAAGCAGTTCGAGGAGTGGGACGTCTGCATCGTGCCGCGCGACCAGCTGAAACTGCTGCCCGGCAAGGCATCTCAGCAGCAGGTGTGGTTCCGGCACCGTGATCCGCTACCCGATGACCCGGTGCTGCACATCTGCGCGCTGGCGTATATGAGCGACCTGACGTTGCTGGGCTCGGCGCAGGTCACCCACATGGCCGAGCGCGAGCACCTGCAGGTGTCGTCGCTGGACCACGCCATGTGGTTCATGCGGGCGTTCCGGGCCGACGAATGGCTGCTCTACGACCAGTCCTCGCCGTCGGCGGGCGGCGGTCGCTCGCTGTGTCAGGGCAAGATTTTCAAGCAGAGCGGTGACATGGTGGCCGCGGTGATGCAGGAGGGGCTGACCCGCTTCAAGCGCGGCTACCGGCCGACCGACCAGTGAGCGCGCCGCTGATCGGCGTGCTGGCACTACAGGGCGACACCCGCGAGCACCTGGCCGCCCTGCGCGAAGCCGGCGCCGAGGCGACGACCGTGCGCCGCCGCGCCGAACTGGACGCGGTGGACGGCCTGGTCATTCCCGGGGGCGAGTCAACCGCGATGAGCCACCTGCTGCTTGACTTGAAGCTGTTGGAGCCGCTGCGGGCCCGGCTGGCCGACGGGTTGCCCGCGTATGGGGCCTGTGCCGGGATGATCCTGCTCGCCAGCGAGATCCTGGACGCCGGAGCGGCCGGCCGGGCGGCGCTACCCCTGCGGGGCATTGATATGACGGTGCGGCGCAACGCGTTTGGCCGTCAGGTCGATTCCTTCGAAGGCGACATTCCGTTCCAGGGCCTGGACGGTACCGTGCGTGCGGTGTTCATCCGGGCGCCGTGGGTCGAGCGCGTCGGACCTGACGTCCACGTGCTGGCCGAGGCCGCGGGACATCCCGTCGCAGTACGTCAGGGCGCCGTGCTGGCGACGGCGTTTCACCCCGAGGTGACCGGAGATCGGCGGGTGCACCAGCTCTTCGTCGATGTGGTGAACGCTCGGCGTGACGGGGCGCACACGTAGACTCGGTGAGCGAACTTTTCCAGCGAAAGAGGGACGAGACACCGATGAGCGGCCATTCCAAGTGGGCCACCACCAAGCACCAGAAGGCCGTCAAAGACGCCCGCCGTGGCAAGGAGTTTGCCCGGCTCATCAAGAACATCGAGGTTGCCGCCCGAACCGGCGGTGGTGACCCGGCGGGCAATCCGACCCTTTACGACGCCATCCAGAAGGCCAAGAAAACCTCGGTGCCCAACGACAACATCGAGCGGGCACGCAAGCGCGGAGCCGGTGAGGAAGCCGGCGGCGCCGACTACCAGACCATCATGTACGAGGGATACGGGCCCAACGGTGTCGCGGTGCTGGTCGAGTGCCTCACCGACAACCGCAACCGCGCCGCCAGTGAGGTGCGGGTGGCGATGACGCGTAACGGCGGCACGATGGCCGACCCGGGTTCGGTTTCCTATCTGTTCTCCCGCAAGGGGACCGTCACCCTGGAAAAGAACGGTCTCACCGAGGACGACGTGTTGATGGCGGTGCTCGAGGCCGGGGCCGAGGACGTCAACGATCTCGGCGACAGTTTCGAGGTCATCTCGGAGCCGACCGACCTGGTGGCGGTCCGCACCGCCCTTCAGCAGGCCGGCATCGACTACGAGTCGGCCGAGGCCAGCTTCCAGCCTTCGGTGAGTGTCCCGGTCGACGTCGAAGGCGCCCGCAAGGTGTTCAAGCTGGTTGACGCACTCGAGGACAGCGACGACGTGCAGAACGTCTGGACGAACGTCGATCTTTCCGACGAGGTGCTGGCCGAACTCGACCAGGAGTAGGGCCCGCGGCCGGTAGCGTTGCCTGCGTTGACGTCCGCCAGGACCCGGTCAGATGCCGGCGGCCAGGGCGGGTGCCAACGACCCCCGCGGCGGATCTGGGCATCTTTGGGCAACAGTTTCGCAGACACTTGGGGCCCGTTACTTCCAGCTCGGACAACAGTCCCCTGCGAGGACGGGTCAGTGCGGCTACGACGACCGCGCCGATGCGGTGAGCGATGGGTCTTAGGGGTAAGGATGAGCACGGGCCGGTCGCCGCCGGACGTTGCGGTGAAGCAGGGTTCATCCCGGTGCATCGGCCCAGTCAGTGCAGTCCTCGGCAGGTCCCAGTCGCGGATCTGGGCGAGGGACTTCTCGGCCTCTGTCAAGGGTTGCTCGGCGCAGGCATACCGTCCTGGTCGGCTGCGAGTTCGGCCAGGTGGCGGCGCAACGCAACGCGAAGGAGGTTCTGACCGAGTCGATGAGCAGCTGCCGTGCCTCTTGGTCGGCGTTGGCGGGGTCGGCGTCCTTTGCGCGAAAGCGGATCGTCGCCATACAAACGATGCAGGGCGCATGACGCTTTGCTCGAGGAGAGCTGGGCATCCGCATACCCCCCCGAAGCGACCGGCGCCGCGGTGCATCGGCACCGGGATAACCTGCGTTGCTGGCAGGCGCTGGTTTGGGCTTGGTGCACTAGAGTCCTTTTCGGCGTGGTTGGGAGGTGCGGCGTGTCGTTTGTGACGATGGTGCCGGACGCGTTGGCGTCGGCGGCCACGGAGTTGGCGGGGTTGGGGTCAGCTCTTGGAACGGCGACTACGGCGGCGGGGGCCTCGACGACGGCGATAGTGGCCGCGGGTGCCGATGACGTTTCGGCGGCGGTAGCGACGTTGTTTATGTCACACGCCCAGGAGTATCAGGCACTCAGTGCGCGGGTGGCGGCGTTTCATGCGGAGTTTGTGCAGCTGCTGGGCGCGGGTGCGGGGACTTATGCGACCGCCGAAGCGGCCAGTGTGTCCCCGTTGCAGGCGCTCGAGCAGTTGGTGTGGGGTGTGGTCAATGCGCCGACGCAGGCGGTGTTGGGTCGGCCGTTGATTGGTGATGGTGCTCCCGGGGCCAGCGGTCCGGTGGGGCAGCCCGGCGGGGCGGGCGGGTTGTTGTTCGGCAATGGCGGGGCTGGTGGCGGCAGCACGGCGGCGGGAGCTGCCGGTGGTGCTGGCGGCTCGGCGGGGTTGATCGGTATCGGTGGCGCGGGGGGCATGGGCGGGCCCGGTGGAGTGGGCGGCCGCGGCGGCTCCGGCGGATGGTTGTTCGGCAACGGCGGGGTCGGGGGAATCGGCGGCGTCGGTGGCGTCGGTGGGTCTGGCGGTAATGCGGTGTTGCTGGGCAACGGTGGCGCCGGTGGGGCGGGCGGCATCGGCGCAGCCGGTGCGGCTGGCCCCAATGGTGTGACAGCGGGGGATTCGGGTGGTGACGGTTCCGCTGGTGGGGCCGGTGGTCGTGGCGGTGATGGCGGAACGGGTGGCCTGATCGCAGGTGATGGCGGCCGAGGCGGCATCGGCGGTCAAGGCGGTCAGGGCGGTCAGGGCGGCAGCGGCGTCGATGGTGCGGCTGCCACCACCGCCGGTGGCGCTGGGGGCGACGGCGGCGAGGCCGGCAGCGGTGGGACCGGTGGTACTGGCGGTGCAGGTGGCAGTGGCGGTGCTGCTCAGGGACTGGGCAGACCGGGGATTGACGGCGACGGCGGGACCGGCGGCACAGGCGGGAATGCTGGGACGCCGGGCAACGGTGGGCGTGGCGGGGCGGGTGACGTCGTCAGTCGCGATGGCGGGGCGGGCGGGCGTGGTGGTGACGCCGGCACCCCAGGCGCTGGCGGTGTCGGCGGGACGGTCGGGGCCGGGGGTCTCGGCGGAAGTGCCGGCGGCCATGGCGCCGCTGGTGCGGGGTTGGCTGGCGGTAGTGGGGGTAACGGCGGTGCCGGCTTCAACGCTCCGACCGTGCTGGAAAGCGGTGGCAACGGTGGTCCTGGCGGCGTGGGTGGTAAAGGCGCCGCGGGTGTCACCGGCAGCGATGGGATCAACCCGGGTGATCCGGGAACCGCCGGCCTTAACGGCGGGGGCGGCGGCAGGGGCGGTAACGGCGGTGTCGGCGGCACATCTGGGATTGGTAGCGGCGGTGTCGGGGGTGCGGGGGGTGCTGGCGGCGTCGGAGGTACCGGTGGCGGCGGGGGCGGCGGTGCCGCGTCAACGACGGGTGTCGGCGGAGCCGGTGGTCGCGGCGGTGGCGGCGGAATCGGCGGGGCGGGCGGCACTGGCGGCGCAGGTGGCTTCGGCCCCAACGGGACCGGCGGAACAGGTGGTGTTGGCGGTGCCGCCGGTGGCGGCGGAGCTGGGGGCGGCGGCGGTCTTGGCGGCGCGTCCAGTAACGGCAACGGCGGCGCAGGCGGGATCGGCGGTGGCGGCGGCAACGCCGGTAGCAGCGGCGCAGGGGGAATCGGCGGTCCGGGCGGCTCGGGTGGCGCCGGCGGAGATGGCGGCGCCGGTGCCGCGGGCGGCACCGGAGGAGCAGGAGGCATGGGTGGCGCATCGGTTAGCGGCACTGGCGGTGCTGGCGGTGCCGGTGGTGTCGGCGGTGGTGGTGGTATCAGTGGGGTTGGTGGACGGGGCGCGGTGTTCTCGCCCAACACTCCCGGTGGTAGCGGCGGAGTGGGCGGGGTTGCCGGCACCGGCGGTAGCGGCGGCCCTGGTGGCGCGGGAGGCACGTCGGTTGCTGGCGCTGCTGGTAACGGGGGGGCGGGCGGTATGGGCGGCGTCGGCGGGACCGGCGGTGGCGGCGGTGATGGCGGCCCAACCTTCTCACAGGGTGGAATTGGCGGTGCCGGCGGTGATGGCTCGCAAGGCGGCAAGGGCGGTGGCGGCGGCGACGGCGGGGACGGCGGCGGCCCCGGCGGAATCGGGGGTATGGGCGGCGCGGGCGGTGTTGGCGGCGCGGGGGGCACCGGTGGGACTGGGGGCAAGGGCAATGGCAGCGCTGGTGGCGCCGGCAAGTCAGGCGGGCAAGGTGACGACGGCGACCCCGGCAGCAACGGCCTGAGCGGCTGACGGCCAAGCGCGCATCCCCTCTGCGCATGCGGAGCCGGTTCGAATCTACTGGCAGACCTCCATGCGAGGTTCTGTTCCATGATGGGGTCGGGCGCTAGTGGATACCTCCGTCGTCATCGACTACCCGGCTGGTGCCGTTGCCGCGCGTTTCTCCCTGGCCGCGGTGGGCACCACCACGCTTGCCCAGTTATCGTACGGATCGCACACTGCCGATCCGCGCCTGAACGCGGCCCGCGAGCAGCGCTGTCACTGGATCGCTAATGCATTGGATCCGATCCCGTTCGATACCCGCGCCGCGCGAATCTATCGAGCGTTGTGCGCCACGGTTCGAGCGGTGGGCCGGGACCCCCAACTGCGCCGGTTCGACCTCTTTATCGCGGCGGTAGCCGTCGAGCCGGAGATCCCGCTCATCACCAGCAATGAGGGTGATTTCGCAGGTGTTCAACACACAGGTTGCAGATCATCGCTGTTCGGTGAGACCGCCCATCGCGAGGCCGCGACCGTCAATGCGGCGCCGCGCCCGCCGAAGGTGCTGCCTACTCACCTACTGCAGCTCCGGCGGCACAGGCGACCCCGGTCAGTGGACATCAGCCAGGGCGCCGGCCCGGTCTCTTCCCCGGGCAGCCAGGCGGCTGACCAGTTTCATGCGACCGCGTTCCGGCTGTTCGAGCTTCCAGTTTGCGCGACCCATAGCGCGAATCCGACGAACACCTCAGAGATGGTTGTCGATGCGTTCGAGCAGATGCTGGTCGTCGCGGGCGGAGTGCGACATGTCAGCACTGGGCGGTGTCGGGAAGGGGTGTCAGCAACCGGTGCTTGTCCGGAGTGTCGGCAAGCCTGATGCACACGTGCCGGGGAGAGGCGGGTTATGCGGCGTCGGAATGCGGTGCGCGGCAGTGTGTGAATGCTGTCGAAGTTGACGACACAGTCGCTTGGTACGCGGTCTTCGGTGGCGGTCAGTTCCAGCTCGGACACCAGTCCCCTGCGAGTACAGCTCAGGGCGGCTACGACGACCGCATCGATCCGGTCGGCGATGGGTTCTCGGGTAAGGATGAGCACGGGCCGCTCGCCGCCGGGGGTTGCGGTGAACCAGAGTTCATCGCGGTGCATCGGCCCAGTCGGTCCAGTCCTCAGCGGGTCCCCAGTCGGCGATCTGGGTGGGGGTCTTCTCGGCGTCTGTCAAGGGTTGCTCGGCGTAGGCATGACCGTCCTGGTCGGCTGCAAGTTCCGCCAGGTGGCGGCGCAACGCATCGCGAAGGAGTTCGGACCGGTCGATGTGCAGCCGGCGTGCCCATTGGTCGGCTTCGGCCGCGTCCGCGTCGTCTGCGCGAAAGCGGATCATCGTCATACAACGATGCTAGGGCGTATGGCGCTCTGTTCGAGGAGCGCTGGGCATACCAGCTGGCGGTTTCGGTGATACCGGTGTCCGGCAGGGTGTTCTAGCTCGTCGACGCGCCAGTACAGCGACGATCTGCAGCATGTGTGGGCCAATGTCAACTGCTCGATGAGGTGTGGTCCGCTTTCGACGAGGAGTGAGGCCGGCGTCGACGTGGCGCCGTGCGCGGGCGGGTGCGGGCGTGCCCAGTTGGGGCGAAAGAGCGGTGGTGAAACGGGGATGGCGCGCGATTGGATCGTGGTGCACGGCGGGGTTGTCAGGGGGCTGGTCCGGGGCTTAGGTTGCTGGTGGATAGATCCCGCCCGGTTGTCGGAGGCGCGAGATGTCGTTTGTAATTGCTACACCGGACGTTTTGGCTTCGGCGGCTTCGGATTTGGCTAGTCTAGGGTCGGCGATCGGGGCGGCCAATGCGGCGGCGGGATTGTCGACTATGGGGGTGTCGGCTGCTGGTGCTGACGAGGTGTCGGCGGCGGTGGCGGTGTTGTTTGGGGCCCATGGGCGGGAGTATCAGGCGGTCGGTGCGCGGGCGGCGGCGTTTCATGCCCAGTTTGTGCAGGTGTTGAGTGCGGGTGCGGGGTCGTATGTGGCGGCGGAGGCGGCTAGTGTTTCGCCGTTGGCGGCGCTGGAACAAGCGGTGTGGGGTGCGGTGAATGCGCCTACCCGGGTGTTGCTGGGTCGGCCGCTGATTGGAAATGGGGCGCCGGGGGCCAGTGGGCCGGTGGGCCAACCGGGT